>NZ_LFZP01000003.1:0-138273 GCF_002925705.1 Burkholderia anthinoferrum | reverse complement strand
GCGGCAGCTCGCTCGGCGGCGGCAGCTCGCTCGGCGGCGGCAGCTCGCTCGGCGGCGGCAGCTCGCTCGGCGGCGGCGTCTCACTCGGCGGCGGCGGCTCGATACTCGGCGGCGGCGGCTCGACACTCGGCGGCGGCGGCTCGATGCTCGGTGGCGGCGGCTCGGTCGGCGGCGGTGGTGCAACGCTCGGCGGCGGCGGAACAACCGTCGGCGGCGGCGGCGGCGGCGGCAGAAGCGGCTTGGTGATCTTGAACATGAAAGTCGGGAATGGAATCGGCGGAATCGCCCCGCCCCCACCGCCGCCGCCCGCACAGCCGTCGCCACATCCAGGATTCAACTGCAGCGGCGAACCCTGAACCACGACCTCGTTGCTGCCGACGATCCGGATCTTCGTGCCGACCAGCTTGATCGTGCCGTCGGCCGTCATGTTGATGGCCGACGCACCGCATACGATGGAAAGCGCACCACCGACGTTCAGCGCATAGGCACCGCCCACCGACGTCGACATCGCACCGCCCACCGCAATCGCATACGCGCCGCCGACGTTCAGCGCACAAGCACCGCCGATCATCGTCGACTCGGCGCCGCCCACCGCGTAGCTGGCGGCGCCGCCCACGATGCTGGTGAACATGCCGCCCACCGCGCGCGTGTGTGTCAGCGCGACGCCGACCGACAGACTCGCACCGACCGTGAGCGACTCGTTGCGCTTCGTCAGGCGGTTCATGTCCCGCTCCGCCTGCATGTGGAATTCCTCGGCGCCCTTCTTGTCTTCGAAGCGAATCCCGCTGTAGTTTTCGCGGCCGCCGGTGATCGTCTTGCTCTTGAAGCCGCTCTTCGTCGCTTCTCCGGGCAGATCCCACGGAGGCGGCGTCACGGTGTTGTACAGGCTGCCGAGAATCAACGGACGATCGGGATCGCCGTTCATGAAGCCGACGATCACCTCCTGCCCGATGCGCGGGATATAGATGCCACCGAAATTCACGCCCGCCCATGCCTGGCTGACACGCACCCAGCACGAATCCGTCGCGTCGTTGCGCGCATACCGGTCCCACAGGAAGCGCACCTTCACGCGGCCGAACTCGTCCGTCCACACTTCGTGTCCCGGCGGACCCACGACGATCGCCGACTGCGGGCCACTCGTGGTCGGCTTCGGCGTCTCGCGCGGCATCCGGAACACTTCGCTCGTCGGTTGTACGATCAGCTCGTTATTGCATTCGTACCGGTAACCGCTGCCGGATTCGTCGGCGATTTCGGTCAGCATCAACGCCGCTTCGATGATCAGATACTCGCGGTTGGCTTCCTCGTGCTTGTGTTTCGTCAGCGTGAAGGTTTGGCCGCACGCGAGGCCGCGCACGTTGCCCTTGCCGAACGCGCGCGTGCCGGGCGCACGGCGCTCTTCCATCCGGACGCGGCTGATGAGATCGCCATGCTTGCTGTCGGTATAGTCGCCGGGCCACTCGAACAGTTCGCCTTCGCCCCAGTTCGTTTCGCGCGGCTGATGGTTCGACGTCACGAGCTGCGCCCTCGGCCGCGTGAAATCGAAATCGTCGACCACCACGCGCCCCGGCCGCAGCGATTCGTCCGTCGAGAAATAATTCAGATACTCGATGTCGATCTTGCCGCCTTCCGGGTGGTGCCTGATTTCGTGATAGGCGGCACTCGGCGAGCGGCGGTGCGCGCCGATGTGATCGCACAGCACGAGCCGGTGCTTGCCGTCCGAGTGCTCGAAGAACCAGTAGATCCCCCACTCCTCCATCAGGCGCTGGATAAAATCGAAATCCGTCTCGCCGTATTGCACCTGGAATGCCCGCGGCTCATTGCGCGTACTCTCGCCCTGCACCGTGTACTTGTCGACGTCGAGCCGCTTGTCGACCGGATACGGATAATCGCTCAGCACGGTGTCGATGATCTCGACCACCGTCTTGTCCTGAAAGATCTTGTAGTCGCTCGTCAGCGTGGCGAGCCAGAGCCACGGCCGCAACACGATGCGGTAAACGTTGTAGCGCCCTTCCGTGCGCAGGAAACCCGCTTTCACGACGAGGCCGCTGATTTCCCGCCCGCCGGCGCCGACACCGCCTTCCACGCCCGTCCCGATGCCCTCCAATTGCACACTGACGGTCATCTCGGTGCCGATCATCGCCTTCAGATCGAGATTCGCACTGGTCGACAACGGCACGTGAAAATCGTCCGGCGTGCGCAGCAGCAACTCGTACGTGTAAAGTTTCCCGAGATGCTCTCCACCGCGAAGCGACAGGAATCGGAGCGCGGGCTTGCCAAGCAGCCGTGGCATCGCATCGCTGCGAATCACCACCGTGCGCTCCTGATTGATCAGTCCTTCCGAAGAATTGATTGACATGCGATCTATTCGCTCCCACTCACCCAAAACAAAGATGCGCCCACGCGCATTGCCCTATATCCGCATGCAGCAGCCGTATGGCGCCGCCCTGCGGTTGCCTGCGTCATGTGCCGGATGCGCGCGCCGGATACCGGACACGCACCGCCGCGAGCTTCAGCAGCACGTCGATCAGCAAATCGGCGCCGATACTCGTCGCGGCATCGACCAGATAGCTTGCGGCCAGGTCGAGATCGCTCGCGTCGCGCGCATCGATCACCTTCCGTCCGAATGCAACGACGCGGCGCATGCAGTAGACCGCGCGCACGCCCGGAACCAACGGCGCGCCACCGCCGGGATCGATTCCCGCCACCCACTCGACCGGCGCGGCATGTACGCCTAACCATTCGGCCAGCATGCTGGCGATCGTCGCCAGGTTGCCGTTCGCGCATAGCGCGGCCACCTTCGCGTCGTCCACGTCGTGCAGTTGCCACGCAGCCAACCACAACGTGCGCTCGAGCTTCTTGATGTGCGGCGTGCGACGAAACGCGACAATCTCGCGATATTCGCGGTGTCGGCTGCGCAAGGTCGTGCAATTCGAAGCAATCGCCCGCTCCAGCGCACGCGTGCCCTGCTCGTGCTCGCACGGCAGTTGATCGAACGTGTATGTATCAGCGTTCCGTATGTTCATGAGTCCGCTCTTGCTCGACATCGACGGTGCAATCCGAATCCGGTTCGTCGGCGTCGCGCGCGATCGCCGCCGCGCCCGCCGGCAAACCGGCGATCCACCTCTGATCGACGAAACCGCCGCGATCGTCCTGTTGCCAGAACCACCCGCCTTCGCCCTGCGTCGTACACCGCGGCCACGCCGCCCACGGCACCTCGGGTACGCCGGTCAGCACGCGCGCGGGATCGTCGCCGCAGCCCGCCCCTTGAATTTCCGAATCCGCCGACGGCACGACCGCCTTTCGGCCGCGCCTGCCCATGCGCGGCCATACGAATGCGTGCGCCGCGTCCCACAGCGCATCAAGTTGCGTGTACAACGACGACACGAAGCGATCCGGATCGGCCGGTTGCGCACGCGGCGGCACGTACCTCGCCAGCAGGCGCGCCATCTGGAACAACACGCCGCGCGGCTCGCGCAGCCGGCGTTCCAGCCAGCGGCGCGACACGGTGCAGCAGACGATGCATGGATGCCGCCGTCCGGCCCGATCGCACGAAGCGGCCATCACGCCGACGACATATCGCCCATCGGCGAACGGCGAACAGGCGGGCGTCAGCACGAAACTCCACGGCAACGCATGTGTGCCGCCTTCGCCGGACAGATGCGCCGCCCATTCGGGATGACGCGTCAGCCAGTGTTGCCATTGAAGAGCCTGCATGACGGTCGTGCGGTGCCGGATCTGCTCGACCGACGCGGGGAGACGCCCCCACAGCGCCGGCATGCCGACCGTCACGCGAGCCCCCCAGGGCAATGAAAGCTCGTCAGCAGATTGCTCGTCAGCGGATTCGACTGCCCGCTCGTCATCAGCTCGAGCGCCGCATGCCGACCATCGAAATCGAACGCCAGCGTCAGGCGGCTGGCCGATGCCGTGCCGGTCAACTGGCCGCGCTCGATCAACCGGAACAGCGCCCAGGGCCCCGTCGCGACGATCGTCGACGTATCCGGCCGGATCGCCGGTCTTGCCGCGATCTCCGCTACCGCGCCGCCGCGCGGTCCGGGCCAGCTCAGCGCGAACGGCGTGACCGGGCCGTGCACGTAGCGCTGCGTCTGACCGTCGACGTCAATCAGCAATTCGGTGATCTCCGGGTCGATCGCGGCCACCTTCGCATCCATCTTCCACGCCATCCGTTTTGCACCCTGATCGCGGAAGAACACTTCGCGGATCGCCGCCGCACGTTCGAACGGTGCGAGGCTCGGCCCCTTGATCGGCGGCATGCCGGGGCTCAGTGACTTGTAGCGCCACGGCTTCGCGTTCGTATCGACATAGCTCGCCAGCGATTTCTGAAAGAACTCGTCGAATACGCCGCCGCTTGCGAACATCCGGTTGAAGTCCTCCACGTCGACTTCCTGGCTGCTGCGCACGAACGGGTATTTGCCGTCGATGGTGCGCCGGCAGGTTTGCCCGACGCTCGTATCGACCTGCATCGCGAGCAGCCCGCCGACCTCCTGCCCGACCTTGTCCGCCACCTGCGTCGCGATACCGCCCAGGACGAGCCGCAATGGCGCCGGCAGCTTTTCGGCTTCGGTCTGCAGCGTCGTGCCGATATCCAGCGCCGGCGGCATGCTGTTGGCCGACAGTGCGTTGCTCGCGACGACGAGACGCGTGTATTGCTCGTTGATCAACGTCAGGATCGCGTCGAGCTGCAAGGCCTTGCCGCCCACCGAAATCGGCTTGTCCGTCATCGCCGGACCGCTGCCGGTGTCGGCCTGCCCGGTGGTGACTTCGCGCAACGCCGCAAAGCGGTTGTCGACGAACTCCTTCTCGAGTCGCGTTTCCGGCCGCTGCGCGGCGATCTTCCCGGCTTCGACCGCCGCCGTTCGCGCCGCCGAGGATCGCCGGCCGACCGCTGCCAGCGCGAGGTCGTTCAGCGACGACGGCTCCGGTGCATCGATGACCGACAGCGACGTTTCCCGGACCACCGCGCGCGCCAGCCTCACCAGCGGCGAATCAGGGGCGGCGAGTGCGCGCAGCGTCGCCTGGTCGAGCGCCAGCGTGCCGTCCCGGCCGTTCTCGCCGCTCGTGGCCGGCCGAATGTCGGCGAGAAACTGCTGCCAGTAGTTTCCGTAATCGATCAAATACTGGCGGCGAATCTCGTCGGCGAGCGACGATCTGGCCGCCACGATCCGGGTGCCCTGTATCGATGCCACGAGATCGTTGCGCTTCGACGCGCGTCCCATGACCCAATCGTCGTCGTCTTGCGCGCGCGTGAGAAATTCGGGCAGACGCTGACTGAACAACGCGTGATAACCGTCATACGTGTAAAGCCCCGGCACGCCTTGCTCGAAGCGCGACCCGTCCACCAGCTTGAAAAGCGACGCGCCCTGCAGCCCAAGCGCCTGCGCGAGCGTGAAGTTTTCGGGCGCCTCCTTCTGCATCGCGCCGATCGCCCGCTCGTACAGCCGCCTCGGCGCGGGGTTCTGGCTCAGGAAGAGGCGTGCGCGCTGCACGAGCGCGGCATCCTGCTTCATGGAAGGTTTGACCGGACGGCCGTCGACGAACAGCGCCTCCAGGTGCCGCGTCATCGCATTGCGGCCGCCCATCGCCGCCGCGCTGTCGGCGCGCTCCCAGTCCCGCAGCACCCAGGCCCGGACTGCCTTCGCGTCGTAACGCCCGGCTTCGTACAACATCAGGTAGATGGTCAGCGTGCGATATACATCGTCCGGGTTTTGCGCGGCGATCTGCGTGTTCAGATCGCCTTCGACGCGCGCCACGATCTGCGGCATCAACGTCTGCTGCAACAGGCTCAGATAGGTCGTATCCGACGCCGAGACGATGGCCGGGACCACATAAAGGCCGTAGCGGTACGCAAGGCCCGGTGCATCGAGATCGAAATCGCCGTGGCGCGGGAGATCCCTCGACCTGTCCAGCAGGCCGCCGATCGCCGCCGCTTTCGGTGCCTTGTTGTATGCCGCAGCCCGCGCGGCCAGCGCCGACGTCTTGCCGGAAATCGCGGACAGATAGTTCCGGTTGTTTTCGTAGCTCACCGTGAGCGAAAACGCGAGCCAGACGAACAGGGCCACGGTCAGCAGATGGCCAGCCCAGCGCATCGTTCTGAAGCGAATCTCCCACTTCAGATCTGCGCGGACCAGATGCGCCTCCGGCACGATCACGTGCTGGAACACGTTGCGCAGGAAATAGCTGCGATGCCCGGCGATCGCATCGTCGCCACGCACGTGCGCTGCCGTGTCGCTGGTCGTACGCAGGCGTGCCAGCTTGCGCCTCAGGCGCTGCAGCACCGTGTCGCGGTCGACGGTCATCACCTGATCCGTCTGCTCGGCGCTCGTGAAATAGACGCCGCGCAGCATGTTCTGCAACTGCGCGTCGTCGTAGCGGGAATCGAGGAACACCAGTTCCACCAGATCCGCGAGCAACGCCGACAGGCTGCGGAACTCCTGTGCCAGCGGGTACAGCCGCTTGCGACGCTCTCCCTCGTATTCTTCGAGCAAGCGGTTGTTCAAGCCGGCGTCGACCCGCGCTTCCAGCAGCGTCAGTTCACGCATGCAGTGACGTCGCAGCCCGTCGACGCTCGCCGCGCCCGACTCGTCGCACGGCAGCGTGAAACCCCAGATCTGCGTGCGCCCGTCGGCCGTCAACGACTGGAAATACTCGGTAAAGCCCGGCAACAGATCCAGCTTCGTGACGAATACGTAGACGGGGAACCGAATCCCGAGTTGCTGGCGCAGTTCGCCGAGCCGGGCCCGCAAGCTCGCCGCGAGCGCGGTGCGCTCGACTTCCGACCGGTTGACCAGGTCCGCCACGCTCACGGTCAGGATCGCGCCATTGAGCGGCGCGCGCGGCCGATGCTTGCGCAACTGGCCGAGCAACGCCTTCCATTCCGCGGCGTTGACCGTCGTAGCCGTTTCTTCCCGCGCGTCGTCCTGCTCGACATAGCGACCTGCGGTGTCGATCAGCACCGCCTCGTTCGCGAACCACCATTCGCAGTTCGCGGTGTGCTCGATCCCGTGCGCGGACACCGCCGCCATCTGGTCGGTCAACGGAAACTGCAGGCCCGACCCGAGGATCGCGGTCGTCTTCCCGGCCCCCGGCGTACCGAGCATCATGTACCACGGCAGCCCGTACAGATGACGGTCCACCTCGAGCAGGCGACGCCATCCGAGCGTGCCGCCGCGCAAGCGCTTCAACTGCGCGATGGCCTTGGACACCACCATCGCAACCGCACGCACTTCGTCGCGGCCGATTTCGGCCGGCTCGTCCCCCTTCGGCTCGAGAAAGCGCTTCAGCAGCGCATCGTTCGACCGCAACGCCTGCCACAACTTGTACAGACCGTAGAGCGCATAGCAGAACACGATCGCCGCGACGATCAACACGCGCACCCAGATCGGCTGGAGCGGATGATGCTCCGCGAACCCGAACAGCGGGCCGACGTGCCAGAGCGCGACGCAAAGCGCGATCACCCAGACCGGACTCAGCGGCCACCTTCTCAGCCACAGGACGAGCAGGCCCGCCAACAGCGCGATCACGATCGAGCGGATCACGGCGCCGGCGAACGGATGCAGCTCGCCGAACACGAACAGCGGCCCCAGAAACCAGACCGCCACGCATGCCAGCAGAATCGCCACGCACGCCAGCATCCGCCACGAGACCAACCATCTGAAAAGACGTTTCAAATAAGACATGCTGAATTCCGGTACTACGGGGTGACCATGATTTCGACGCGACGGTTGAGTGCTCTGCCGGCCGCCGTCGCGTTATCGCCGATCGGCTGCGTGTCACCCTTGCCGACCGCGCGAATCCGCTCCGCGGGCGTACCGTCCCGTTGCAGGATTTGCGCGACAAACGCCGCGCGCTTTTCCGACAGAACCTGGTTGTTCGCGAAAGCCGCGCTACGAATGGGCTGGTTGTCGGTATGCCCGCTCACGAGCACGTTGCCGCCGACGCGCGCCACTTCGCTCGCGACCTTGTTCAGGATCGGCTCGATCTCAGGCAACACCACGCTCTGGCCCGACGCGAACATCGAATCGCCCCTGAACACGACGACGCTGCGCCGGTCGTCTTCGTCAACGGTCAGCAGGCCGCGCGCGATCTCGTTCGTCAGCAGCTGCGACAGGCGCAGACGCTGCGGCGCGGACGCCAGCCGCTCCTTGCCGATCTCGAGAATGCGCGCCTCCAGCAAATGCCGCTCGGTCAGCAGGTGGTACTGGTAGAACACGAACAGTGCGAACAGAAGGAGCGCCGCGAGCGCGACGG
Organism: Burkholderia anthinoferrum; assembly: GCF_002925705.1. Classification (NCBI taxonomy): domain Bacteria; kingdom Pseudomonadati; phylum Pseudomonadota; class Betaproteobacteria; order Burkholderiales; family Burkholderiaceae; genus Burkholderia; species Burkholderia anthinoferrum. The sequence goes on along the minus strand of NZ_LFZP01000003.1, from coordinate 130,008 downwards.
ACGCCCATGCCGGCACGCTGCGCAGCAACGGCAGTTTGCCGGGCGGCGCCCCCCGCCAGTGCGGCGACAGCTCCGGCTGCAGCGCGTCTCGCGCGCCGGTGATGAGCGTCCACAGACGCTGGCGAATCTGCTCCAGATAGCGGCGCCCATCGGCCATCACGCTGTAGCGGCCCTCGAAGCCGAGACCGAGCACGCGATACAGGATTTCGAGGATATCGACGTACTCCTGCGGATCGGTCGCCATCCGGCCGATCAACAGGAAGAACTTCTCGCCGCCGTCGACTTCGCCCTCGAACGTGATCAGCAGGCTCCGTGCTGCCCATACGCCGCTCCCGCCCCAGCTGGTGCGGTTGGCCGCCTCGTCGAGCGCGGTGCACAGACAGTAGCGGACGACCGCCATGTGCTTCCACGGCAGATCGACCTTGTCGCATACCTTTTGAAACAGGTTGACCTCGCGCACGAGCAGCGTCCTCAGCCCCTCCACCGCTTCGGACGTATCGAGCGTCGCCGGCATGTCGGCGAGCATTCTGAGCAACGGGCGCGCCGCCTCGAGCAGCGGATTCGCGGCTGCGCGCACCTCGTCGACACGCTGCTGAATATCCACGACCGCATCGAACTCGCCAGGATCGACGGGTGCGCTCGCGGCACGCCTTTCGTCTCCGGCGCGTTCCTTCTGCGGATCGAGCACCGTCCCGGAATCCCCCGCGAGAAAGTCGAACGCGTCCTTATCGAACGTACCGGAGTTCATTTATGGCGCACTCCCCACAGTTCGAGTTTCAGTTCGGGGAAGTGGCCGGCGATATGCATCGCGAGCCCGCCTTGCTGCGCGATCTGCTCCCAGAACGGCCCGCTGCGCGACAACTCGTAGTAGATGTAGCTCGAATTGAACGGAATCTGTCGCGGCGGCACCGGCAGCGGCACCATCGTGAGCCCGGGAAGGTGCGAACGAATCAACTCGGGCAAACGCTGCGGCTGGCTGATCTTCGTCTGCGCGGCGAATTGCTGCTGAAGCACGTCCGGCGACATCTGCGCGCCGACGGCCAGCACGAGGCTCGAATAGCCGGAGAGTTCCGCGGGCATCACGGCCGCGACGCGGATGCCGTGCGGCTGCTCGGTAAGCGGAATCGGCTGCGCACCGCGGATCAGCACCTGGTTGAGCAGATAGTGGACCTCCTCCACGAGCGGCCGGATGCTTGCGTACAGTTGTGCGTGATCGTAGCCGGGAGTCGGGAGCGGGCGGCGCGTCTGCGGGCGCACGAACGTCGACAGCTCGCCCGCCATGATCGCGAGTTCACGATAGAACACCATCGGCGGCGTCTCGCGAATCCGGCAGATATGTTCGAGCAGCGGTTCATAGCGATTCAGTACCTGCAGGAGCAGGTAATCGGCGACTTCCGCCGCCGCGCCCGCCCGCCCGTCGCTACCGGACAGACGGGTGGCCAGCGCATCGGCTCGCAGCTTCGTGAGGCCATGCAGTTGCGTCGCCCATTCGCGCAGCAGCGGATCGGCGCCGTACCGGCTGACCGGCGGAATGTGATCGGTCACGTGCAGCGACACCGATCCGTCCGCATGCAAGGTCTTGATGCGCGTCAGCGCGATGCCGATCCACGACTGCGTCAGTTCTTTTTCGGGCAGCAGCCGCAGGCGCAGGTTCGCCAGTTGCACGGGCTTCGGCCCCTGCCCGATCGTGTTGCTGTCCCGCAGTTCGTTTTCGAACGCCAGATAGCGGGCCAGCGACGCCGTCTCGTCGCGGAACACCGTCTCTTCGGTATTGGGCTGCCGCAACGGGACAGCCAGATAGATGACCTGGTTCTGATGCTCGGGCACGATCGTCAACGGCGGCGGCGGCGGCGCATGCGCCGGCACGTCGAACGGCGTCCCGTCGGGAAACACGCCTGCACCGCTCTTCAACACCAGCTTGCCGAACGCAAGCGATTCCTGATCGGTCTCGAACTGACTGAAGCCCCAGAAGAACGGGCTGAGCGGCGCGGAACGCTTGTGCGCGAAATGTTCGAAATAGCGCTCTTGTTGCTGGAACAGCTGGGGCAGCAGGAAAAGACCCTCGCTCCACACGACCTTGTTATGCCAACTCATGTCAATCCAATTCAGTTACCAGAACGGCCCGCTGGCCGATATCCACGTTCAATTTGATTTTTGTACGCGCCGTCAGCACCCGAAGCCATGCTTCCTCCGGCGGCGGCGGCAAGCGATACGTGCCGCGCCACACCGATTTGCCCAGCTCGCGGTATCCGGCCAGCACGCCGATCGCGGTCGTCGCGCTATTGATACGCCGCCGAATATCCCGGACGTCGCCGGGGCGCAGCACGAACTCGTCGATCACGATCGCGTCTTCGCCGAGCACCTTCTTGCTGTCGTTCTGCAGCGAGAAGAAGTCGGCGTTGTCGAACGTATAGGCCGACTTCAATTCATAGATCCGCACCATGATCGGCGCCGGCCGCCCGAGCTCGTCGGGATTGACGCCATCGCTCACCTTGATCTTCAGATTCAGCGACGCGGCCAGATCCTTCCGCGACGGCACCCCTCCGCACGCAGCAAGCGACAGAAATGTCAGTCCGGCCGCGATACGTTTCAGTGCATTGCGGCGCGTCGCCATACCTGGCGGAAATCGAGAAAACATAGGGAAGATCCTGTCGTACCCGGGGCAGCCGTTGACCGAGGCCCCCACGCATCGCGAAGACGCCTTGGTCAACGGCTTGCGATGCCGCCCGCGCGAGCACAGGCGGCATCGCCCTGAACTACGGGCGTCGACGCTTACGCCGCGTTCCGCTTGATGTCGAACGTCGCCGTGATCGCACCGCCGCTGCCGCCTTGCGCGTTCTGCACGACGTATTCCTGCTTCAGGCGCGAGAACGACAGGCGAACGATCTCGCGCGGACGCGATTCGTCAGCCGCGACGCCAGCCGGGCTCACCTGCGTCACCAGCACGTCATTCATCGTCAACATGATGTATTCGAGCGGATTGCCGCCGGCCTTGCGCACCGTGAGCTTCGCCTGATCGATGTGCTTGCCCAGCAGACAGTACTGAATCAGGTTCGGGCTCGCACGGTCGATGTAGTGTTCGAACTGCAGATCGTCGACGGTCGCGCGGCCCGCCCCGCCGCCGGAGCCCAGGTGCATGTTCGATTGCTGCGATACGTTCCACGACCAGCTCAAGACCTCGATTTCGTCATGGTGAGTAGCATCCTTGGATTCGCCGTCGATTCCGTTGATCTTGAGGAAAATGTCGTGTGCCATGGCATCACTCCTTACGTCTTGGTTGAATTTTTTGTACAACTAACTTTGCGATCAGGTTTATTTACGGAGCGCCTGATCACCACTCCCCCGGGGTCGAACATCACATCGGAATACGCGGGACGAGGAACGTCGCCGACGCGACGGTCAGCGCGCGTGCTGGGGCTTGCCGATCAGCAACCGTCCCCGCGGCAATCGCTCGCTGGGATCAGGCGGCCGCCTTGACCGACGGAAGCTTTGCGACGAGCCGCAGCGACACCGTCAGACCTTCCAGCTGGAAGTGCGGGCGCAGGAAGAACTTCGCCTGGTAGTAGCCGGGGTTGCCCTCGACTTCTTCCACGACCACCTCGGCAGCAGCCAAGGGACGACGCGCCTTGGTTTCCTGCGACGAGTTCGCGGGATCGGCGTCGACGTAGTACATGATCCATTCGTTGAGCCATTGCTGCATTTCGTCGCGCTCCTTGAACGAGCCGATCTTGTCGCGCACGATGCACTTCAGGTAGTGCGCGAAACGCGAGCAGGCAAACAGATACGGCAGACGCGCGGACAGGTTCGCGTTGGCCGTCGCGTCCGGATCGTAGTACTCGGCAGGCTTCTGCAGCGACTGCGCGCCGATGAACGCCGCGTAATCGGTATTCTTGCGATGAATCAGCGGAATGAAGCCGTTCTTCGAAAGCTCCGCCTCACGGCGATCGGAAATCGCGATCTCGGTCGGGCACTTCATGTCGATGCCGCCATCGTCGGTCGGGAACGTATGGCACGGCAGATTCTCGACCACGCCACCGCTCTCGACGCCGCGAATCAGCGTGCACCAGCCGTAGTGCTTGAACGAGCGATTGATGTTCACGGCCATCGCATACGCGGCGTTGGCCCACGCGTATTTGCGGTGGTCCGATCCGTCGGTCGATTCCTCGAAATCGAACTCGTCGACGGGATTGGTGCGGATACCGTACGGCAGGCGCGCGAGGAAGCGCGGCATGGCCAGACCGATGTAGCGCGAGTCTTCGGAGTTGCGCAGCGAGTTCCACGGTGCGTACTCGAGGTTCTGCGTGAAGATCTTGGTCAGATCGCGCGGGTTCGCGAGTTCCTGCCACGAATCCATCTGCAGCACGGATGGCGACGCGCCGGTGATGAACGGCGCGTGCGCGGCCGCGGCGACCTTGCCGATCGACGCCAGCAGATCGACGTCCGGAGGCGTGTGGTCGAAGTAATAGTCGGCGACGAGACAGCCATACGGCTCGCCGCCCAGCTGACCGTACTCCTCTTCGTAGATTTGCTTGAAGAACGGGCTTTGATCCCAGGCCACGCCCTTGTAGCGTTTCATCGTGCGACGCAGATCTTCCTTCGACACGTCCATGAAGCGGATTTTCAGCTTCTCGTCGGTTTCCGTGTTCGTCACGAGATGATGCAGCCCGCGCCACGCGCTTTCCAGCTTCTGGAAATCGTCGTGGTGCAGGATCAGGTTGATCTGTTCCGACAACTTGCGATCGATCTCGCCGATGATCGCCTCGATGCTCTTGTAGGCATCGTCGGACATCGTCACCGAATTGGCCAGCGCCTGCTCGGCGAGCGTCTTGACGGCGGATTCCACCGCCTCGCGCGCCTGCTCCGTCTTGGGCTTGAACTCGCGCGACAACAGTGCATTGAAATCCGATTGGGCGCCGAGCTGCGCCTCGGCAGCTCGCGCCTGCGATTCACGTACAGCCATTTTTTACCTTTACCTGTGTTAGATCGTGGTTGAGCATCCAGGGCCGCATCACTGCTCTTGCGGTTCCCGAGCGTCCGGCTTCCGTGCTTCGGGCTTGGGTGCCTTGGCGAGCGCGCTCAGCAGCGCCGGATCCTTCAGCACCTTGCTGACAAGATTTTCCGCGCCCGACTTGCCGTCCATGTAGGTCTGCAGATTGGCGAGTTGCGTGCGCGCGTCGAGCAACTGCGACAGCGCGTCGACATTTCTCGCAATCGCCGCCGGAGAAAAGTCGTCCATGCTTTCGAACGTGATGTCGACCATCAGTTGGCCGTCGCCGGACAGCGTATTCGGGACCGAGAACGCGACGCGGGGCTTCATCGCCTTCATCCGCTCGTCGAAGTTGTCGATGTCGATGTTGTAGAACTTCCGATCGCCCACGGCCGGCAACGACTCCAGGGGCTTGCCGGACAGATCGGCGAGCACGCCCATCACGAACGGCAGCTCGACCTTCTTTTCGGAGCCGTAGATCTCGACGTCGTACTCGATCTGGACGCGCGGAGCACGATTTCGCGCAATGAATTTCTGTGCACTGCTGGATATGGCCATAAACTTTCCAGATGAATTCAGATTGGGAAAAAATCAATGAGCGAATGCTCGTCCGTTTCGCCCTTTCAGCGTAAACTCCGGGCATCTTAAGACACTCGTCGGCGCCGTTATATAGGACCAGTACTAACTTAATTGCCGATAATTGGAGATATACGAAATATCCAAGAAATCTCTAATCTCAATAAAGCGGCGAATTTAAAACGCCGCATTCGGCTGAGATGAATCCCTATCTGGAATGGCGATGGGGCGCGCGTGGACGAGTCGTTGCCACGCGGCGGAGCGAGCACCGCCCCGGCCGCATGAATCGTCACAGCAATGATGCGATGCGCTACCGTGTCGAGCGCATCATCGCGCGCTCAGCGGCGCAGGCCGTCCGGAATCAGCGAAATGTCGACGCGCCGGTTCAGTGCCCGGCCCGCTTCACTCCCGTTGTCCGCGATCGGGCGGATGTCGCCCATTCCCTGAATCGCGAAACGCGTGACCGGCAATCCGCCTTCGACGACCAGCCAATCGCGAATCGCGCGCGCCCGCGCCTCGGATAGCCGAAGATTCGCGTCGGATGAGCCCTCGCTGTCCGCATGCCCTTCGATCAGCACGCGCTGGTCCGGATTCTCCCGGATCAACCGAAGTACATGTGCGAGTTCACGATGCGCGTGCGCGGGGGAAAACGTCGCCTTGCCGCTTGGAAACAGCGAAAGGCTATCGATCTCCACGGTCGTGAGCGGCGGCCGATAGGCCGCCAGCGCCACGTCGACGCGAGGCAGCAGCGCACGCCCCGGATATAGCCCCCATCCCGCGCCGAACGGCGCGCCGTCGCGCAAATTGCGCGCCACCTCGTCGCGCGCCGCGCGCAGCCGCTCGAACGAGTCGATCGATGCGGTGATGCGAACGGACGGCGTGCTCCAATAGGTAGACAGGTCGCCCGCGATCCGCTCGACGAGCCGATAATTCACTGCACCCGATATCACCACGGCCAGCGTCACGGCCGTCGCGCTTGACAGCGCCACGTGGGATGCAAGCGGCCATGCTCGCCGGTCGACCGGCGATGGCGCAGGCGGCCGCCCGGCCGTATCCGCCGATACGGACGCCGATGCCTGAATGCGCGGCAACGGAAGCGGGCCCGCGACCGGCTTCGTCACGCGTGGCTGCAGGCCGGTTTTCGCGATCAGCCAGCGCGTCCACGCGCCCGGCCGAACGGGCGTGTGGTCGATGTCCGCCAGCGACGCACCCTGCAACGCAAACGGAACGGTATTCGACAGCGCGGAAATCGACGACAGCAACGCCGCCTCGTCGAGCCATTCGAATACCGCGAGCCCCAGAGCGCCCCGGCCCGCCGCATCGGCATGCCGCGACTCGGCAAGTTGGCCACGGATCGCCGGCAACCGGTCTGAAACGCCGATCGCGTTCTTGAGGCGCGGCGCGTCGAACTCGAGCGAATCGCCAAACCATCGCGTTTGCGGCGCGCCGCCCTCGCCCGGCCCCAGACATGCGTATACCGCGACATGACACGGCAGCACGCATTCGGGATGGCAGTACGCTGCCTGCAGCGCAATGCGCCATTGCGCAAACTCCCTGCGCAACACGCTTTCGTCGTCGCCCTCCGGTACCACGGGCAGCAGCGCGGCGTCCGGGAAACGCCCTCGCGCCGCCTTGACTTGCGTCATCACATCGGTGAGCCGCGCTGGCGTATCGGCCAGCAGCCACACCGCCCGATCGTCGCGCCTGATCGTGGCGCGCCCGCCCTCACGCGGGAACAGCGCGGCGGCGTAGGGCCCGACGACGACGATCACGTCGAGTTCGCGCGCGGTGCCGCCGATATCCTCCACGGCGGATTCGGCGGGAGCCGCTGCCGGACGCCGGCGCTCGTACCATGTAACAAACCACAGCGCGAGCGCGACAGCCGATCCAATGCATAGCGCGCTCAGCCAATCCGGCAGCCCCGCGAGTGCCCATGCACCGCCGAACACCACGATCGGCATTGCGATCCAGACGAGTCCGATCGCCTTGATTGACCGCATGCTCATTGGCGCCCTCCGTCGCTGTTCTGCGTCACGCGCGGCCCCGAGTCGGGCAAGCGCTCCACCGCACGACGCAACGAGACGTCGCAGAAGATCCACACGGCAGCCAGTACCACCGTCGCGAACAAGACCGGCCGAAGCGGCTTACCTGCGCGTGTCGCGACAGTCGCAACGGCGCGCGCGGGCCACGGCAACCGCTGCGCCGGCTCATCCCCCACGTCGGCCGCGCGCGGGCCTGCCTGCAATGTCACGGAACACCCCGCATCCCGGAGCGCCCGAGCAGCGTCTCCCTGGCGCGATGGTCCAAGCCCAAGCAACGTCGTATACATACTCATCAGCGACGCTTCCGGACAGGGGGCGTCCAGCAACGCGCCGACTTGCGCCGAAGACCGCGCAACGCCGTGCGCACGATGAAATCGGAACAGCAGCGTCTCGCGCAGCCATTCGTCGCGCGTGCCAGCGGGCAGATGACGCAGCGTCGCCTCGTCCAGCAGCATGCATTGCGCGATGCCGACGTCCCGTATGACGTCGGCTGCTCGCCCGTCGTCGCGCATCGCCTGCTCGAGCCGCTCGACGAGCCCGATGCACCGTGCTCGCCACGCATGGACCTCCGGTATCGACGCACCCTGCGCAAGCAGCGCGACGTGCAGTAGGGTCTCTTGAAGCGACGCGCGCAACGCGGCGCCTGAACTGTCGAATGTCATGCGAATATCAAGAAAAACTGCCGATGGAACACCATCACGGCATCTGAATCACGAAAGTCGCGTACGTACGAACCGTGCCGGCGCGTGCCGCGCCGGTCGCGTAATACTGCGCCCCGAACGGCACCAGCGTCGTAGTCGACTCATCGACGTTCACCGTCTGCATCGTCGCCGCGTTGCCGATCTGGATCGGCGAACCGTCGCCGTTCATCAACTGGACCTGGACATTTCTGGCGCTTGCAGGATCGTTCGGCGTCTCGACGTCGAGATTTCCGTTCGCGTTCGTCGTGGCGCCCCGTTGAAAATAAATGCGGACCGAATCGATGCTGCCGTCGCAGCGCAACGGAATGGTGAAGGCCGTGGAGCCCGCTGTCTGTCCCGGCGACGTCAGCGACGACGTCGAGATCCGCGGCAGCTTGATCGTCTGATTTTCCTGACCGCCTACGATCGTGCACGTCACCGAGTTGTACGAACCCTGAAACTTGACCGTGACGGTCGGATTACCGCCCCCCCAGGCCGTGCTCGCGGCCCCCGCGACCAGCGCGACCATCGCGACCGTGGCGCCCGATGCAACGCGACGGATCCATTTCGAAGCATGCATGCGTATCATTTTGTCCATGACTCCTGTGCCTCACCGTGATACGGGCGCGTCATTGCATCGTCGCCGGCTCGCAACGCAAACGCACACGCGTCGCCATCCTAACCTTCCCCGCATTCGCCGTTGCGGCCGGTACCGCATAAGGCAAGCTGCACCGATCGGCAGCGCTGATTCCCCACTTCGCGGTCAGCTCGCCAGAGCCTTCCAGCCCGCGCAGGAATGCCATGCCGCCCTGACCGACGCCGCCGATCGATTTGCCGGACGCATCGAACAATTGAGTGCCCATCGGCAGCGGCGAGCCGTCCTGCCGCTCCACCGTCGCGAACACCGGGCGGCCCCGCACCGTACTCATCTTCACGAAGACGACCGAGTTGTAGCGCGGCACCACCTCCTCGCTCGTGTTCCCGAGTTCGACGTCGTCGGGCAATCTGGACGGGTCGATCTCGACCGTGTTGACGCGATACGGCGTCAGCGATGGAATCACCGCGTAGCCGAAACGATCGATCGACGCGCCTTGCCCGTTGACGATCTGCCCGCCGGTTGCACCCTTCGCCTCGATCAGCGCAGCTGCCTGACCGAGCGGCGGACTGAGCGTGACGCCGCCTCGATGGACGATCATCGCGCCGTTTGCGCCGATCGACGCCTGACGCATCCGATTGCTGAGCGATGCGTTCGCGCTGTAGGTGCCGACAGGCGACCGATAGGTACCGTATCCGCCGAACGACGACAGCGCATTGGTATCGCCGCCGGCAACGCGCGATGCGGTAACCCCGTAGCTGAACGGTGCAACGGTTCCCTTGCTGCCGGACATATCCATCTGAATGGCGCTGTTGCCGCTCGAATCTCGCGAGGCCGAGGTGGTCAACGAATTGAAGAGACTGCTCTTCGTGTACGACTGCTTGCCGAGTGGGATAGTCAGGTTGATCCCGACCTGGGTGACCGTCCGGTTGTCGCCGTTGCGGGCACGCTGCGCATACACCGCATATGACACTTGCCGGAACGTGCTGTTGAAGCCAACCTGATACTGCAGATCGCGCCCCCTCTCGCCGCCCCAATAGTCTTGCGAACTGCCGGTGACGTAGATTGCACTGCGATCCCCCAGGCGCTGGTTGACGTTCAGTTGCAGCCGCGTCCTGGCCCGGTAGTTGTACTGATCAATCGATCCGTTCCAATCTTTTCGTGCGTTCACCGCGTCCTGCAGACTGAAGAAGTTCGACGTCGAATAGCGGTACGCGGCCACCGAGAAATTGGTTCCGGTCGGCACCAGCATCTTGCTGTACGTGACGCGCGAGCTGAGACCGTGGTACGTGCGCCGGCCCGGCACGCTCGCGTGTGCGGAGGTGACGTCGAACGCGAACGCACCGACCGACGTATTGAGCGCCATGCCGAGCAGGCCCGAACCATAGCCGGCCGACGACAGTACGCCGGCATAGCCCGTCACGAGATTCGTGATGCCTCGCTGATAAACCAGTTGGGCAACCCACGGCTTCGTATCGACCGCGTTGTCCCGATACTGGCCGACCGTCACGTTGAAACGGTGCCGACCTGGCCGCAACAGTTGCGGAACGGCGGCAAACGGTACCGAGAAGCGCCGCACGCGCCCGTCGGCTTCGGTGACCGTCACGTCGAGATCCCCGCCGTAGCCGGTGGCCGGCAGATCGTTGAACTCGAATGGCCCCGGCGACACGGTCTCTTCATACACCGTGTTGCCGCCCTGCCGCACGACCACGCGCGCGTTGGTGTCCGCCACACCGCGGACGGTCGGCGCATAAGCCTGCAGCGAATTCGGCAGCATTCGGTCGTCGCTCGACAACTGGACGCCGCGCACGCCGAACGAATCGAAAACCTCGCCGCTCGTGAAACTGTCGCCGAGCACGATCTGGCTGCGCAATGGCGTGATGTCACGCTGAACGAAGGTTTCGAGGCTGCGCCACGATACGCCGGCACTGCGGCTGGCCCAGTTCAGCGTCGAGCGATGACGAAGGCGCCACGGCCCGATATTCACGCCCGATTGCAGGCCCGTATACAAGCTGCTGAAGTTGTGCCCGAAAAAATTGCTCTCGCTCGTGTATCCGTTGACGTTGTACTGCAGCAGCCCGACGTTGATCCCTTCGTCCCAGCGCGAAGGATCGACGTAGCCTTGGGCCGTCCTGCTCATCGCGGTTTGCGGGATCGTCAGATCGAGCTTCAGATCCGCGCTGTCGAAGGTATAGGTCGCATCGGGTATCGTGTCGCGAAGTGCCAGGCAGGCGTCGGGCGCCGATTCGGGCGTGGCGGGAGCGCCATCGTCGTCCTGCTTCAATCGCCGAAGCCGGTTCGCGAGCTTGTCGCCGTCGACACCGAATTGCTCCAGCATCGCAGGCGTGAAGCACGGCGCGGCAACGTCGCTGCCGGGCACCGCGAGGAACGGTACGTCGTGACGTCCACGCCCTTTGCCGTTGACCGTCACGTCGACAGCATAATTGCCCGGCTCGACCGGATTGCCCTTCGCGAAACGAGACAGATCGACGCCACCGCCGGCGAACAGTCGCGGGTTGAATGCCACCGCCGCCAGCTCCGTCGGCGCGCGAGACGCCATCTGCATCACCGGCTCCGTCGTCGCGCGGGACGCCATCTGCATCACCGGCTCCGTCGTCGCGCGGGACGCCATCTGCATCACCGGATCGGACATGGCGCGAGCCGCCACGATCATTACCGGCTCGCCCCCCGCTTGCGGCCCGATGTCAGACCCACCGGGTTCCGCCGCGCCAGCGTCATCACCGGGAAAACCGATGCCGAACGCCAAACCGACTGCCAAAGCGACCCGCCGGCGGCGGAAGACGCTCAGATCGACATCATGGCTACCGCCAAGCGCGATATTTCTTGCTGCTTGAACCACTCTTCGATCCTCATCGTTTCCGGAACAGCCGGGTGGTTATTCGACGGTGGCCGAACCCGCCACCTCCGCACCGTAATCGTTGAGCAGTTTGTACGACACCGTGCCCCGCTCGAACGCACGATGCGCCCCTTGCGGTTGGGTGAGCGACACATGGTCGAACGGGGGAACCATAGCCGGGTCAAACTCGATTTCCTTGTCGCCGGCCTTCAGCGCCACACGGCTGAACGACACGTAATAGGGCGACGGATTGTCGACGCGCAGGATGCTCCGCCCTTTGTCGCCATGCATGACCTTCCACGTCAGTGATTGCCCCGAAGGCCCGTCCTGAAGCGCGGTCGGCCGAAAAAACAGCTTGATGCGCGTGCGAAATGCCAGTTGCAGCAGATTCGTTTCTTCCGCGTTCGTGGGCTGCGGCGGAATTTCCTGCACGTTGAGCCAGAACACCGACTCGCGATCCGCCGGCAGATTCGCACCCGTATACATGATGCGCAACGTCTGCCCCTTTTTCGGCTCGACGCGGAACACCGGCGGCGTCAACACGAACGGCACCTTGATCTGATCGGGATTGGCATCCGCATTCCCGTCGTCGATCCATGTCTGCACCAGCACGGGCGCCGTCTCGACGTTGGTCAATCGCACATTGACTTCGCGACTTTGCTCCGGGTAGATGACCCGCGTACCCGTAATCACGATCGCCGCCTGGGCCGACAGCGCCATCGCGCCCAACGCAAAAGCCGCCGCGACGCCCTTCCATTTCCATAACCGCACGCATACCTCCTTGATCCATCGCCGCAGCGAGTTCCGGAGGCCGAACGACAAAATCTCCGGAGCCCGCTTGCGGGCTACTTGCGACTCAAGATCACTGATAGGCGAGCGTGAAGCGAGCGAAGGTGTTCACCTTACCCGCCGTGGTGGCGCCGGTCGCGTAGTACTGACCGCCGTAGAGCATCGTCGCGCCGCGCGTGTCGCCCGTGCCCGTCACGTCGAAGTACGCGCCCGTCGTGCCGGCCCGAATCCCCGCACCGTCGGAGTTCACCAACTGGACGACGACATTCGTCGCCGCGACCTGTGGATCCGTCAGCAGGTTCTTCAGGAAGCCGGTAGCCGGATCCATGTTGGTCATCTCGAAGTGAGCGGCGACCTGTTTCACGTCAGCGGCGCACTTCTCCGCGGTGAGCTCGAACGATGTCGAGCCGGCCGTGTCGCCCTTCTTCGCCAGATCAACCGTCGAAATCTTCGGCAGCAGCACCTTCTTGTCTTGGTCCCCGCCCTTGATCGAGCACGTGCTCGCGGTCAGTTCGCCGTCGAACGTCACCTTGCCTTGCGTCACGGCCTGCGCGAATGCCGGCGATCCAGCCAGCACACCCATCAGCATCGCAGCGGAAGCACCCAATACCTTTTTCTTCATTTAACACTCCTACTTAAAGAGAAATACGTCAAACAGGTCGACCGGGTTCACGAGGCGTCATGCCGCCAATCTGCACCACGGTTATCTCGCGCAATCGAACCCGCAAAAAATATTATCAATCCCTCAATATCGGGGATATAGGACGAGTTCAAACCTCAACGGAATCCGAGCCGGACTCTCGTAAAAGACCGAGTGAATTGTTTAATTTGTCAGGAAATCGATGACCGCCTCTCGATGGCCGAGCGCGATCGCGATCGGCGGCGCACGCATTTGGGCGCTGCCGAAACGCAAATCCGGTCGTGCGGCGAACGAGGCGTGCTCGATCCGCAGCCGGAAGCGACGCTGCGAATTCCTGTGCCATTGCCGCGGTGCCGCCAGTCGATCGTCCGCGTTCGACCGACACACCCGCATCCGATATGCGTGCCCCCGATGGCGCGGCCCGCGTCAATACACGTGGCCGATCGTCACCGCGCGCTGTTGTTCGGCATCGACGGACGGCCCGCTCGACGCCAGGATCACGCTCGTCGCGACGTCGCGGTATGGGCGCTGCGGCGGCATCTCGATCGCGACGCTGCGATGCCGCGCGGTGGCCACGGACGCCATGACGTTGTCGTAGAGCGGATCGCCTCGGCGAAAACGCCCGTACCGCTGGTCGCCGTCGGTCTTCATGGCCGCCGTGCGCCAGCCGGTGTCCTGCGCCGCATCGGCATGCGCCGTGCCGCGCGCGATCCGCGAAGACGCTCGCGCCCCCTTGGACACGCGCCCGCTCGTTTCGGGCCGGACCAGCGCCGCGGCCATCTCCACCGCGCTCGGCAAACCGTCGATGACGGCCGGCCGCTCGGGTGCGCGCGACTCGTACGCCAACACGTTCCGTGTATCGGCAACGATCGTCGGAAGCCCTTCGGAAGCATGTCCGTTTTTCGCGCCGCGCGCGCCGCGACCGGGCTGGCTTCGTTCTCCGGCACCCGCGCCGAGCACCGCCCTCGTGGAGACGCGCGTCGTCACGCGCCACGCTTGAGAAGCGAACGCGGTGCCGCCCTGCGGGCGCGCGCCAAGCTCCGGCAGTGTCTGACGCTGCCCGGCGATGCTTGCGACCCGGGCCGCAAGCTCGGGAAGACTCGCCGACGTCGCCAGCATCGCGGCCCGTTGGCCGTCGAGCGGCCGCGCCGATCCGGCCACGCGCACCGCAGGCGATAAGGGCGACGCGAAGGCTGCGTCACTGATCCGTGCTTCGGCAGGCTCGGCGCCGCCGTGCGCGACCGTCGAGACCGCTCCCGTCGCCGGCTTGGGCAACGCAGCCAAAACCGGCTTCAACGTATCGAGCAAGCCGGTCAGCGACCGCGGCTCGACGGACGCCGCACGTCGCTCGGACAACGCGTGATAGGCCACCTCGCCGCCCAGCGTGGACAACGCGATACTGGGCGGCGCGGCACGCGTCGGACCCGACAGATCGAACGGGAATCGCGAAACGAGTGACGCGACGCCTTCGCTCGCGTCGGCCGTGAGCGCTGGCGCGCCGCCGGGCGACGGGTGTGTCCGCGCATACGCGATCTGATCCGCGTAAAACGGTTCTCCGGCCAGGCCGCGCCCCGATGCGTCGCCGCGGTCCGCACTCGCCGTGCGGACCGCCCCGGCTTCGTCGTGCACCGCCGCACCGCCCGCCGCGGCGTAGCGCGCGAGCGCGTCGGCCACCTGATCGGCATAGAACGGGGAATCCGTCGCGCCGGCCAGTTCGACGGCGACGCCGGGCAATGGGGGCAGGTCCGGGGACGCGACGCGGGCCAGACGCTCACCGTCGAGCATCCGCGCGCGCAACGGCTCGGCCGCGCCTGTATAACTGAGCACGGGCCCGCCGCGATGTGGCCGGAACAGATCGAAACGTTCGTCCGGCAGCGGACCATTCGGCAGCGGCGGCCGGTCGGCCAGGCTGTCGGCCGCGAGCGGGCCGCCGAGCGGACGATCGTCGAGTCCGGCGGCGATGGCCGGCCGCCGCACCGGCGCGAACGGGGTCGCTGGAAACGCGGATGGCGGCGGGACGGGATGGGGGGCCTTCTCTTCGTCGACGCGAGGCTGCACAGGCGGATCGGTCCGCTCGTCGACATCGCGCACGCCCGCCGGCGGTGCCACCGACGACGCGGGCGCCGGCACGCTGCGCGGCACCTCGGACGCCGGCGCCCGTGCCGCTCCGGAGTCGTCCGGTGCGCACGAACCGAGATACGGCGCGGTGGCCATCAGCGCAGCCGTCATGACACCGGTGCCGCCCGCGCTTCGCTTCGCCCATTCCACCGCTGCGGCTCGCGCGCGCCGGCCTTTCCTGCTCGTTCCGTTCGTCATGCTCGTATCGGCCGCCCCATGCCCGCCGGTGTGCGCCCTTGTCCATTCGAGGTAAGCCGCAAATCTAGCCAAGGGCACCGGCATCAACAATGGGACAGATATTTGAAATCAACACCGAGACACGCAGACACGTCTGATTTATCGACACAAAGCGCCCCGCCCCACCCTGATCGCATGCGTTGGATCAACCGTCGAAAGGCGCTGCCGCTCATGCCTGCAAGCCAACGCGGGCCGGGTGCAGTCGGCGATTGGGCGCCCGGGCATTCGGTGCAATGCGCGTCGGGTTCCGATCGAACGTGCCGCATCCGGCCATTGCGATCGTGCGACTCGTCTGCTTGAACCAATTCGACGCAAATGCCGCCGCCGGCCGTCGCCCGTTCCTGACCGTCTTCATGCAACTGCCGGGCCGTTGCTCATGGATTCCGCAAGATTCGAACTCGTCCAATTTCCAAACTCGCGCTGGAAAGTTACTTTTCGCCCGTCGCAACAAGGAGGTACACGGGTGAACCACCGTCGTTTTCCATTTTCCCGAGCACGCACCGGCCGCCATCTCGCGCATTCCGCACTGATCGCCGGCGCCGTGATACCGTGGCCGTCCGCCGCGCAAGTCACCGGCGGCCCGCAACAGGCCAACGGCATCGAGCTCGAAGTCGCGCCGGGCGACTATTCGACATCCCAAATCGGCCAGTCCGTCCTGTCCGCGATCAACGGCGGCCGCCTGACGACCGCCGGCAAAACCCGCGCGTTCTCGACGGGCCACGTCGCGGCCGGTGCCGCCGCATCGGGCGCCGGTTCGAGCGTGGAACTGCGCGATACCGAAATCCGTACGCGCGGCCGCAACAGCATCGGCATCGACGTCCGTCAGGGCGCCAGCGCGTCCGCGCAACGCTCGTCGATCGACACCGACGGCGATTTCGCGCACGGTGCGTACGTCAACGGCGCGAACGGCCAGCTCCGCATCTCGGACAGCGTGATCGTCACGCGCGGCAAGGAAGGCTCCGGCATCGCGGTGAATGGCGCGCCGGGCGGCACCGTCAACGTCGCCGATACGTTGATCAGAACCAGCGGCCTGATCGCGACCGGCCTGTCCATCAGTTACGACGGCGCGCACGCCACGCTGGATCGCACCGATATCCGGACGGACGGCGACTACGCGTCCGTGTTGTACCTGCCGAGCGCGTCGACGGTCGCATTCAACGACTCGTACCTGGAAACGGGCGGCGACGCCGCCGTCGGCGTCGATACCCGCGCGGGCGACGTCGCACTCGCACGCACGCGCGTCGTCACGCACGGCACCAGCGCGCACGGGCTGTATGCGTCGAAGGAGTACGCCGACACGCCGGTCGTCGACGCAACCGATACGCACGTGACGACCACCGGCGACCGCTCGATCGGCGCGATCGCGCGGCTCGGCGGCAAGATCGCGATGACGCGCGGCAGCATCGCAACCGACGGCGAGCGTGCACGCGGCGCGATGTCGAGCGGCACGGACTCCGTCGTCGCCCTCACCGACATGACCGTCGACACGCGCGGGCCCGGCGCGAGCGCACTTCATGCGAGCGCCGGCGGCCGGATCGACCTCGTGCGCACCGCCGCGCGCGCGAGCGGCGACGATGCCTATGCCGCAAGCGTGTACGACGGCGCACTGACCATCGACGACGGTTCGCTCGTCAGCGAGCGGCACGGCGCAATCGATGCATCCGGCGCGACCATCGTGCTGCGCAACGGCACGCGCGCCGGTGGCGGCAACGGCACGTTGCTGTCCGTGCATGCGCAACCCGACGCGCCGGTGCGGCTGACGCTCGACACCGGCTCGCATGCCAACGGCGACATCGTGAATCACCCCGCCGCCGACGGCAGCCCGACGCATGCGACAACAGACGTCACGCTGTCCAATGCGTCGGCCTGGACCGGCGCGACGAACGCGGTGCGCACGCTGGCGCTCGACACGGACAGCCGCTGGACCGTCACCGCGAACTCGTCGGTCGGCTCCGTCGCGCTGAACGACTCGACGATCGCGTTCGCCGATCCGGCTGCCGGCGCGCCGGCGACGCCGCGCACGCTCGTCGTATCCGGCGACTACGCCGCGCGCAACGGCAAGCTGGTTCTCCATACGACGCTGCAGGACGATGCATCGCCGACAGACCGGCTCGTGATCGACGGCGGCCATGCGTCGGGCGACACCGGGGTCGTCGTCAAGCGCGCCGGCGGCAACGGTGCGCCGACGACCGTCGGCATCCCGATCGTCGAAACGCGCAACGGCGGTACGACGGACGTGTCGGCATTCACGCTCGACGCGAGTTCCGACGGCTACCGGCAAGGATTCGGCACGTTGTCCGCGGGTGGCTATGACTACATGCTGAAGCGCGGCGGCGGCGGCGACGGCGGGCGGGACAACGACTGGTATCTCGTGTCCGCGGCAAAGCCCGAACCGCCCGTACGGCCCGTACCACCGCTGCCGCCCGGCCCGGTGAACCCGGATCCGCCGATCGAACCCGAAACCACGCCGCCTGCGCGCACGACCGCCCCGGAGCCGGACGCCTATCTGGCGAACGCGGATGCGGCATCGACGATGGCAGTCCATACGCTGCATCAGCGCAACGATCGCTCATTGCGCACGGAGGCCGCCGGCCCGCTCGACGGAGCCGTGTGGCTGCGCGCCGAGGGCAATACGACGTCGATGTCGGGCAATGGCCGCAGCGTGTCGGGTAACGGTCGCCTGATTCACGCGGGCGCCGATCTGCTCCGCTTCGACGATGGTCGCGGCGGCAGCTTCCGAATCGGCGCGATGGGCATGTACGGTAGTCAGACCAGCTGGTCGACGCGCCCGCTGTGGAATGCGATCGAGCATCGCGTGATGAACGCCACCGCGCGCGGCAGCGTGTCGGGCTACAACGCGGGCGTGTACGGCACGTGGTACGGCAGCCGCGACATCCTGACCGGCCCTTACGTCGATGCGTGGTTCATGTACGGCGCCTACGCGAACAGCGTCGGGGGCAGCCTCGCGGCCGATTCGTATCGCTCACGCACCGTGACGGGTTCGATCGAGACCGGCTATTCGTTCGGATTCTACGAGCGCGGCGACACGCGGTTCTTCGTCGAGCCCGAAGCGCAGCTCGTCGTGTCGGACTACCGCGCGGAGGCGCACGGCACGGCCGGCGGCCGTCTCGACGGGCAGGGTGCAACCGACGTGCTGACCCGGCTCGGCGTGCGCGTACACGGCGTGACCGCGATGCCGAACGGGCGTGAACTTCGGCCGTTCGTCGAAGCGAACTGGTGGCACGGTCCCGGCTCACGTACGCTGACGCTCGACCGCAACGCCTTCTCGTTCGACGTGCCGCGCGACCGCGTCGCGGTCAGGTTCGGCGCCACCGGGCAGGTGAGCCGCCAATTCTCGATATCGGCGAGCCTTGGCGTCGAAGGCAATCTGTCCGACTACTCGGTGGTAACCGGGCAGCTTTCGGCGAAATATCGCTGGTGACGGCCGCGGCGGCCGACGAGCGGCGGAATTCGCGCGCCCGCCGAATTCCGCTATACTTTGCCGACTTGCCGCCCCTGGCGGCAGGTCGGAAGCGCGCCGATTTGCTGACTCGATTGCGGGCGCGCG
This sequence comes from Burkholderia anthinoferrum, assembly GCF_002925705.1. Lineage (NCBI taxonomy): Bacteria > Pseudomonadati > Pseudomonadota > Betaproteobacteria > Burkholderiales > Burkholderiaceae > Burkholderia > Burkholderia anthinoferrum. The sequence goes on along the minus strand of NZ_LFZP01000003.1, from coordinate 110,919 downwards.
AACCGGCCGGGGTTTGATGCGTCGATGCGTCGCTCCCCCGGTGGGTTCACTACAAATGCGGCTAAAGAGGTCGTCAGCCGCGCACCTTCGCCTCCGCGCATCGCCGACACCGTTTAGCCGCCCAGTCATAAGGCGGAACGAATGGAATCGATCGGCATCGTCGCTCCACAGACCATGCACTTCGCCGAACCGCTGCGCTTGCAAAGCGGCAGCGTGCTCGGCAACTATCAGCTCGTCGTCGAGACGTACGGCGAGCTCAACGCCGCGCGCTCGAACGCGGTGCTCGTCTGCCACGCGCTGAACGCGTCGCACCACGTCGCCGGCGTCTACGCGGACGATCCGCGCAGCACCGGCTGGTGGGACAACATGGTCGGCCCGGGCAAGCCGCTCGACACCAACCGCTTCTTCGTGATCGGCGTGAACAACCTCGGGTCGTGCTTCGGCTCGACGGGCCCGATGAGCGTCGATCCGTCGACCGGCAAGCCGTACGGCGCCAAGTTCCCGGTGGTCACCGTCGAGGACTGGGTGCACGCCCAGGCGCGCGTCGCCGACGCGTTCGGCATCGAGCGCTTCGCGGCCGTGATGGGCGGCAGCCTCGGCGGGATGCAGGCGCTTGCATGGAGCCTGATGTATCCCGAGCGCGTCGCGCACTGCATCGACATCGCGTCGACGCCGAAGCTGTCCGCGCAGAACATCGCGTTCAACGAGGTCGCGCGCTCGGCGATCCTGTCCGATCCCGATTTCCACGGCGGCGACTATTACGCGCACAACGTCAAGCCGAAGCGCGGCCTGCGCGTCGCGCGGATGATCGGTCACATCACGTACCTGTCCGACGACGACATGGCCGAGAAATTCGGCCGGGCGCTGCGCCGCGCGGACGGCGCGCTCGACGCGTACAACTTCAGCTTCGACGTCGAGTTCGAGGTCGAGTCGTACCTGCGCTACCAGGGCGACAAGTTCGCCGACTACTTCGACGCGAACACCTACCTGCTGATCACGCGCGCGCTCGACTACTTCGATCCGGCCAAGGCGTTCGACGGCAACCTGACGGCCGCGCTCGCGCATACGCAGGCGAAGTACCTGATCGCGAGCTTCTCGACCGACTGGCGCTTCGCGCCCGCGCGCTCGCGCGAGATCGTGAAGGCGCTGCTCGACAACAAGCGCACGGTCAGCTACGCGGAAATCGATGCGCCGCACGGCCATGATGCGTTCCTGCTGGACGACGCGCGCTATCACAACCTGATCCGCGCGTATTACGAACGAATCGCCATCGAGGTGGGAGCATGAACCAGCAAGCGCTGAATTCCCTGTCCGCGCGCGCGGACTTCCGCACGATCGCCCGCTGGGTCGAGCCGCGCTCGAGCGTGCTCGACCTCGGCTGCGGCGACGGCTCGCTGCTCGCGCTGCTGATGGAAGAACTGGACGTGACCGGCTACGGGATCGAGCTGAACGACGCGGGCGTGCTCGCGAGCGCGAAAAACGGCATCAACGTGATCCAGCAGAACCTCGAGGACGGCCTGCGCCTGTTCGAGGATCACAGCTTCGACATCGCGATCCTGTCGCAGACGCTTCAGACGATCCACCAGACCGCCGCGATCCTGCGCGAAACCGCGCGCGTCGGGCGCGAATGCATCGTGTCGTTCCCGAACTTCGGCTACTGGGCGCACCGGCTGTCGGTGCTGCGCGGCCGGATGCCGGTGTCGAAGTCGCTGCCTTATCAGTGGCACAACACGCCGAACGTGCGGGTGCTGACGATCAAGGATTTCGAGGCGCTCGCGCCCGAAGTCGGCGTCACGATCCTCGACCGCGTCGTGCTGCACGAAGGCCAGCCGATTCGATGGGGAGCGAACTGGCGTGGTAGTCTTGCTGTCTATCGCGTCAAGCGCAGCTGAGCCGGGGAGCCGTTGACGGAAGATCCGGCCCGCCCACGCGCGCGGCCGCCCCACCTTCGCCGGCCGCGCCGCCCGCGCTGCCGCCGCCTTCAGTCAACGCTACCCAGTTCCAGTCCATGTCGAAAACGCCACACGAGGCGCCCGCACTCACCGCTCACGAGGATCACCCCGGCTGGCGCGCCTATCTGAACAAGCACATGCTGATCTGCGTGTTCCTGGGGTTCACGTCGGGTCTGCCTCTGTTCACGCTCGTCTACCTCGTGCAGGCATGGCTGCGCTCCGAGGGCGTGAACCTGAAGGAGATCGGCCTGTTCGCGCTGATCCAGTTCCCGTATACGTGGAAGTTCCTGTGGGCGCCGCTGATGGACCGCTACATCCCGCGGCTGCCCGGCTGGCGGCCGGGCCGCCGGCGCGGCTGGCTGCTGCTCACGCAGGTGCTGGTCGCCGGCGCGATCGCCGCGCTCGGCTTCGTGTCGCCGCGCGACTCGATCTGGACGGTCGCCGCGCTCACGACGCTCGTCGCGTTCTTCGGCGCGAGCGCCGACATCGTGATCGACGCGTACCGCCGCGAACTGCTGCGCGACACCGAGCAGGGCCTCGGCAACGCGGTGCACGTGAACGCGTACAAGCTCGCCGCGCTGATTCCCGGCTCGCTGGCGCTGATCCTGTCCGACCACATGCCGTGGGACGCCGTGTTCGCGATCACCGGCGCATTCATGCTGCCGGGCATCCTGATGACGCTCGTCGTGCGCGAGCCGGAAGTGGCCGGCGCGCCGCCGCGCAACCTGCGCGACGCGATCGTGCTGCCGTTTCGCGAATTCATCCAGCGCGACGGCTGGGCCGGCGCGCTGCTCGTCGTCGCGTTCATCTTCCTGTTCAAGATCGGCGACACGATGGCCACCACGCTGTCGACGTCGTTCTTCCTCGACATCGGCTTCACGCGCACCGAAATCGGCATCGTCGCGAAGACCACCGCGCTCGTCGCGAGCGTCGCCGGCGGCATCATCGGCGGCATCTGGCTCGTGAAGATCGGCATCGGCCGCGGGCTGTGGATCTTCGGCGCGCTGCAGATGGTGTCGACGCTCGGCTTCGCATGGCTCGCGCAGCTCGGCCCCGGCTCGCCCGTGCTCGCGATGCTGTACGACTTCACCGTGTCGACCAGCCACGCGATCGCGGCCGCGCTGTCGGTGTTCGGCATCGCCGTCACGCCGCAATTCAGCCCGATGACGGTCGCGCTCGCGATCGTCTACGGCTTCGAAACCTTCACGACCGGGCTGACGATGGCCGCGTTCGTCGCGTACATCGCGAGCACGACCGATCCGCGCTACACGGCCACGCAGTTCGCGCTGTTCACGAGCCTGGCCTCCGTGCCGCGCACGCTCGCGTCGGCGGCGAGCGGCTTCATCGTCGCGAAGATCGGCTGGTTCGACTATTTCATCGTGTGCACCGCGCTCGCGATTCCCGGCATGCTGCTACTGTTTCGGATCGCGCCGTGGAACGGTGCCGCACGCAACGGCGAGGCGAGCCGTGCGCGGTAACCGCCTGCGCCGTCTCGCACGCGTGGCGGCCGCGTTGGGCGTCGGCGCCGCGGCGCTCGCCGCGCACGCGACCGACACCGGCGCGACGGCCGCGGGCTCCGCGCCGGCCGCGGCGCAAGCCACGCCGCCCGCCGCCGCCACGTCTGCCGCGCCCGCCGCGCCGTCCGCCGCCGAAGGCGCGCAGCCGACCGGCGCCGCGGTGCCGGCGAAGGCCTATACGCCGACGCCGCAGCAGGTCCGCTACGGCAACGCGATCGCGTTCCGCACGCTGATTCCGTCGCCGCTGCTCGAACAGCTCACCGCGAACGAATACGCGCAGATCGTGCAGACGGCCGCCGACAGCAACCGCCTGCTGCCCGCGAACCAGCCGCGCGTGAAGCGCCTGCGTGCGATCGTCGCGAAGCTCGCGCCGTATTCGGTGAAGTGGAACGACCGCGTGAAAAGCTGGGCATGGGACGTCAATGCGATCCGTTCGCGCGACATTCGCCTGACCTGCCTGCCGGGCGGCAAGGTGCTCGTGTACGGCGGCATGCTCGAGCGTGTGCGCCTGAACGACGACGAGCTCGGCGTGCTGCTCGCGCACGGCATCGCGCATGCGCTGCGCGAACACGCGCGCAGCAACTTCGGCGCGACCTCGCAGACGTCACTGCGCGCGGCCGCGCTGCCGCCGCTGTTCGGCGTCGGCGATCCGCTGCCGCAGGCGCTGAACCTCGGCGAGCGCCTGCAGTCGCTCCACTACGATCCGACCGACGAGACCGAAGCCGACGTGATCGGCGGCGACATCGCCGCCCGCGCGGGCTTCGATCCGCGCGCGGCGATCACGCTGTGGGACAAGCTCGCGGCCGCGACGCGCGCGAACAAGGCGACGGGTTTCATCTACACGCATCCGTACGGCGCCGCGCGCCGCCAGGATCTGCTGAACCGGCTGCCGGACCTGATGCCGCTGTACGCGAAAGCAACGGGCAAGCGCGTCGAATCGCTGCCCGACTACGCGGGCATCAGCGCGCAGCGGCGCAAGGTCGTGCGGCGCTGAGCGGCCGCACGGCGCCGCGCGCTACGCGTGCGCGTCGGCCATCGCCGGGCGCACGCCGCTGTCACGCATCCAGCGCACCTCGTCGCCGGGGCTGCGGCCGAACAGCCGCTTGAACTCCCGGCTGAACTGCGATGCGCTCGCGTAGCCGACCCGCGCGGCCGCCGCGCCGGCGCCGAGCCCGTCGCGCACCATCATCAGCCGCGCCTGGTGCAACCGCGCGGTCTTCACGTACTGCATCGGCGACGTCGCCGTCACGTGCTTGAACTGCGCGTGGAACACCGCGAGGCTCATCCCGGCTTCGCGTGCGAGCGTCTCGACGTCGAGATCGGCCTTCAGCTCCGCGTGAATGCGCCGCAGCGCCTTCGCGATGCGGCCGAAATGATGCTGCTGCACGAGCGCCGCGCGCATCGCGTCGCCCTGCTCGCCCGTCAGCACGCGATACGCGATCTCGCGCATGATCGCCGGCCCGAGCACGCGCGTGTCGTGCGGCGACGCGAGCGCTTCGAGCAGCCGCACGACGGCATCGGCCAGCGGCGCATCGAGCGGCGTCGAGTACACGCCGAGCGGCTCGCTGACCGCCGCGCCGAGCGTCTCGTCGAGCAGGATCGCGAGCTCGGCGATCACCGCGAGATCGACGCGGATCGAGATCGCGAGAAACGGCTCGTCCGTGCTCGCGAACGTCTCGCATTCGAACGGCAGCGGCACCGACAGCACCAGGTATTGCTGCGCGTCGTACACGAACGAACGGTCGCCGAGATAGCCGAGCTTGCGCCCCTGGCACACGACGATGATGCTCGGCTCGTACAGCACCGGCATGCGCGGCACGGGATGCGTCACACGGATGAAGCGCACGCCGTCGAGCGCCGCGAGCGTGTCGCCCTCGTTCGGCGCGAGGCGCGTGTGCAGCTCGATCATGCGGCGCTGCAGGCGTTCGCCCGCGTCGGCCAAAAGGGGCTGGAAGCTCATCGGCGTGGTCCTGTCCGGCAAGAGAATCTGGCTCGCAATGTAGCACCTGGAACGTATTTTGACGGCCGTTCGCGGCCAATTCGAGAGGAATAGGCAAATCTTCCAGACCTTCGTGTATTTCGCCGCGGCGCCGCGCTCCTTACGATGAGGGCCTGTCTCGCCGCATCGCCACAGGGTGCGGCGGCAGTCTGTTTCGCCGGATGTTTTCCGGACAAGGAGCCCATTGCATGAGCACGACCTATGCCTACGCGGCGACCGATTCGCAATCGCCGCTCGCCCCGTTCGAATTCCAGCGTCGCGCGCTGCGCGACCTCGACGTCCAGATCGACGTCCTCTACTGCGGCGTCTGCCACTCGGATCTTCACCAGGCGCGCAACGAATGGCGCAACACGATCTACCCGGTCGTACCGGGCCATGAAATCGTCGGACGCGTGACCGCGACCGGCCCGCAGGTGTCGCGCTTCAAGGTCGGCGAGCTGGTCGGCGTCGGCTGCCTCGTCGATTCGTGCCGCACCTGCGCGAGCTGCGAAGAAGGCCTCGAGCAGTATTGCGAGAACGGCTTCGTCGGCACCTACAACGGTCAGGACCGCGTGACGGGCGACATCACGTACGGCGGCTATTCGACGCAGCTCGTCGTCGACGAGGCGTTCGTGCTGCGCGTGCCGGACACGCTCGACCCGGCCGGCGCCGCGCCGCTCTTGTGCGCGGGGATCACGACCTACTCGCCGCTGCGGCAGTGGAACGTCGGCCCCGGCAAGAAGGTCGGCATCGTCGGCCTCGGCGGCCTCGGCCACATGGGCGTGAAGCTGGCGCGCGCGATGGGCGCGCACGTCGTGCTGTTCACGACGTCGCCGTCGAAGATCGACGACGGCAAGCGGCTCGGCGCGCACGAAGTAGTGATCTCGAAGGACGAAGCGCAGATGAACGCGCACCTGAACAGCTTCGACTTCATCCTGAACACGGTCGCCGCGCAGCACGACCTGAATCCGTTCCTGAACCTGCTGAAGCGCGACGGCACGATGACGCTCGTCGGCGCGCCGGAGCACGACCATCCGTCGCCGCAGGTGTTCAACCTGATCTTCAAGCGCCGCCGCCTCGCGGGTTCGCTGATCGGCGGGATCGCGGAAACGCAGGAAATGCTCGATTTCTGCGCGGAGCACGGGATCACGTCCGACATCGAGACGATTCCGATGCAGCAGATCAACGCCGCTTACGAGCGGATGCTGAAGAGCGACGTGAAGTACCGGTTCGTGATCGACATGGCGTCGCTCAAGCAGTAAGCGCCGCGGCAAACGAAACGGGCCGCCTGTCGGACAGGCGGCCCGTCTTGCGTCCGGCGACCGGACGAATGGCTCGGCGGCTGCGCGCCAGGCGCGGCGCCGGCCATCACTTCGTATAGTCGTAGTCGATCGTCAGCGGCGCATGGTCGCTGAACTTGATGTCCTTGAAGATCGACGTGCGTTTCGCGGTGCCGGCCACGCCCGGCGTCGCGATCTGGTAATCGATCCGCCACCCGACGTTCTTCGCGTACGCCTGGCCGCGGTTGCTCCACCACGTGTACTGCTCGGGACGCGGGTCGAGCGTGCGGAACACGTCGACGTAGCCGACGTCGTCGAACAGCTTCGTGAGCCACGCGCGCTCTTCCGGCAGGCAGCCCGAGTTCTTCTGGTTGCTCTTCCAGTTCTTGATGTCGATTTCCTTGTGGACGATGTTCACGTCGCCGCACAGGATCACCTCGCGCTTCTTCTTCAGCGCGGCGAGGTGCGGCATGAATTCGGCCATGAAGCGGTACTTCGCCTGCTGGCGCTCCTCGCCGCTCGAGCCGGACGGCACGTACACCGACACGACCGACAGCTTGCCGTAGCGCGCCTCGACGTAGCGCCCTTCCGGATCGAATTCGCTGCTGCCGAAGCCGATGATCACGTCGTCGGGCTCGCGTCGGCTGTACACGCCCGCGCCGCTGTAGCCCTTCTTCTCCGCGTGGTGGAAATAGCTCTTGAAGCCGTGCGGCTCGACGAACTCGGCCGGCAGGTCGTCGGCCGATACCTTGATTTCCTGCACGCACACGCAATCGGCGTTCTGTTCGCCGAGCCAGTCGAAGAAGCCCTTCTTCGCGGCGGAGCGGATGCCGTTCAGGTTGGCGGTAATCACTCGCATCATGTCGGGTTCCGTTCAGTTCGATGTTTTTACAGGGTTATCGGATCTTCACGCCTTCGAGCTCGGGCTTCGGCGGCGGGAATTCCAGCTTCATGTCGGTCATCGTGCGCAGCAGCAGCTCGGCGATCATCACGTTGCGGTGCGTCTTCGAGTTCGCCGGGATCACGTACCACGGCGCATGCTCGGCCGAGGTCGCGGCGAGCGCGTCGCGGTACGCGGACTGGTAGGCGTCCCAGTGCTTGCGCGCGTCGAGGTCGGCGATGTCGAATTTCCAGTGCTTGGTCGGATCGTCGATGCGCGCCTGGAGCCGCTCGCGCTGCTCGTCCTTCGAGATGTGCAGGAAGCACTTGACGATGGTCGTGCCGTTCTCGAACAGCATCGTCTCGAAATCGCGGATCTGCCGGTAGCGGCGCTCGCACTCCTTGTCGCCGATCGCGCCGAGCACGCGCGGCACGAGGACGTCCTCGTAGTGGCTGCGGTTGAAGATCGTGAGCTCGCCCGCGGCCGGCACCTGCGCATGCACGCGCCACAGGAAGTCGTGCGCGGCCTCGATCGGCGTCGGCGCCTTGAACGGCACGATGCGCAGGCCAAGCGGATCGACCTCGCGAAACACCGCGCGCACGGTGCCGTCCTTGCCGCTCGTATCCATCCCCTGCAGCACGAGCAGCACGCGCTTCTTCTGCTGCGTGTGCAGGCGCTCCTGCTGCACGTCGAGCTCGGTCGACACCGCCGACAGCCGTTCGCGGTCGGCCTCCTTCGATCCGGACGAAAACGGCTTCGCGGCCGGGTCGAACGCGTCGAGCGTGAATGCGGCGGCTTCCTTCTCGCGCGTGCTGTACGGCACGCGGAAATCGTCGAGCGACGGTTGTTTCGCCATTCGTTCCTCCGTTGGGCGGTGCGATGCATACGATAACGCATCCGCCAAATGCGACGGGCCGCCCGAACGCGTCCGGTGCGGCCCGTCGTCAAGCGCGGGTCAGGCGCGCGCGCATGCTCAGCCGAGCTTCTTCTTCAGCAGTTCGTTGACCTGCTGCGGATTGGCCTTGCCCTTCGTCGCCTTCATCGCCTGGCCGATCAGCGCGTTGAACGCCTTTTCCTTGCCCGCGCGGAATTCCTCGACCGACTTCGCGTTCGCCGCGAGCACTTCGTCGATGATCGCTTCCAGCGCGCCGGTGTCGGAGATCTGCTTCAGCCCCTTCGCGTCGATGATGCGATCGGCCGCGCCTTCGTCGGTCGCCTTCTCGTCCCAGATCGTCGCGAAGATTTCCTTCGCGATCTTGTTCGAGATCGTGCCGTCGGCGATGCGCTGCAGCAACAGCGCGAGCTGCGCGGCCGACACCGGAATCGCGTCGATCTCGATGCCGTCGCGGTTCAGCTGCGACGACACGTCGCCCATCAGCCAGTTCGCGGCGATCTTCGCGTTCGCCGCGCCGGCCTTCGCGACCACCGCCTCGAAGTACGCGGCCATCGCCTTGCTCGACGTCAGCACGCCCGCGTCGTACGCGGACACGCCGTATTCGTCGACGAAGCGCTGCTGCATCGCGGCCGGCAGCTCGGGCATGCCGGACTGCACGCGCTCGATCCAGTCCTGGCCGATCACGAGCGGCATCAGGTCGGGATCGGGGAAGTAGCGGTAATCGTGCGCGTCTTCCTTGCTGCGCATCGAACGCGTCTCGCGCTTGTCCGGATCGTACAGGCGCGTTTCCTGCACGACTTCGCCGCCGTCCTCGATCAGCTCGATCTGACGGCGCACTTCGTAATTGATCGCTTCCTCGAGGAAACGGAACGAGTTCAGGTTCTTGATTTCCGCGCGCGTGCCGAACTTCTCCTGGCCGACCGGGCGCACCGACACGTTCGCGTCGCAGCGGAACGAGCCTTCCTGCATGTTGCCGTCGCAGATGCCGAGCCACACGACGAGCGCGTGCAGCGCCTTCGCGTACGCGACGGCCTCGGCCGCGCTGCGCATTTCCGGCTCGGTGACGATCTCGAGCAGCGGCGTGCCCGCGCGGTTCAGGTCGATCCCGGTCATCCCGGCGAAGTCTTCATGCAGCGACTTGCCCGCGTCTTCCTCGAGGTGCGCGCGGGTCAGGTTGACCGTCTTCTCGTACGCGGGCTTGCCGGCCTTTTCGTTGGCGGGCACCTGGATCGTGATCCGGCCGCCCTGCACGACCGGAATCTCGTACTGGCTGATCTGATAGCCCTTCGGCAGATCGGGGTAGAAATAATTCTTGCGCGCGAAGATGCTGCGCGGCGCGATGGTCGAGCCGATCGCGAGGCCGAAGCGGATCGCGCGCTCGACCGCGCCGCGGTTCAGCACCGGCAGCACGCCCGGCAGCGCCAGGTCGACCGGGCACGCCTGCGTGTTCGGCTCGGCGCCGAACTGCGTGGATGCGCCCGAGAAAATCTTCGAGACGGTCGACAGTTGCGCGTGCGTCTCGAGACCGATGACGACTTCCCACTGAGTAGCCATGTGCTTACACCCCCGCCGGAACTTGCTTGTGCCAGTCGGTCGCGCGCTGGAACGCGTCCGCGACCTGCAGCATCCGGGCTTCGTTGAAATAGTTGCCGATGATCTGCAGGCCGACCGGGCGCTTCGCGTTCGCGCCCGCGCCGAAGCCGCACGGCACGCTCATGCCGGGCAGGCCCGCGAGGCTCACCGACAGCGTGTAGATATCCGCGAGATACATCTGCACCGGATCGTCGCCCTTCGCGCCGAGATCCCATGCGACCGTCGGCGACGCCGGGCCCATGATCACGTCGCAGGACTTGAACGCTTCCTGGAAATCGTTCGCGATGATGCGGCGGATCTTCTGCGCCTGCAGGTAGTACGCGTCGTAGTAGCCGTGCGACAGCACGTAGGTGCCGACGAGGATCCGGCGCTTCACTTCCGGCCCGAAGCCTTCGGCGCGCGACTTCTTGTACATGTCGAGCAGGTCGCCGTACTGCGCGGCGCGGTGGCCGAAGCGCACGCCGTCGAAACGCGACAGGTTCGACGACGCCTCGGCCGGCGCGATCACGTAGTACACGGGGATCGACAGTTCCGTCTTCGGCAGCGACACCGGCACGAGCGTCGCGCCGAGCGCTTCATACTGCTTGAGCGCCGCATCGATCGTCGCGCGCACGTCGTCGGCGAGGCCGGCGCCGAAATACTCGTTCGGCAGGCCGATGCGCAGGCCGGCGAGCGGCTTGCCCGCGTCGTTGCCGGCCGCCCACGGCTGGCCGAGGTGACGCGTGAAATCTTCGTCGTCGCGCTCGAGGCTCGTCGAGTCGCGCTCGTCGAAGCCGGCCATCGCGTTCAGCAGCAGCGCGCAGTCGGACGCGCTCTGCGCCATCGGGCCGCCCTGGTCGAGCGACGACGCGAACGCGATCATCCCGTAGCGCGACACGCGGCCGTAGGTCGGCTTGATGCCCGTCACGCCCGCGAACGACGCGGGCTGGCGGATCGAGCCGCCGGTGTCGGTGCCGGTCGCGGCCGGCGCGAGGCGCGCGGCGACGGCGGCCGAGCTGCCGCCCGAGCTGCCGCCCGGCACCGCGTCCGTGTCCCACGGGTTCTTCACCGCGCCGAACGCCGAGTTCTCGTTCGACGAGCCCATCGCGAACTCGTCCATGTTGGTCTTGCCGAGCGTGACCATGCCGGCCGCCTGCAGGCGGGCGACGACGGTCGCGTCGAACGGGCTCTCGTAGTTCGCGAGCATCTTCGAGCCGGCGGTCGAGCGCCAGCCGCGCGTGACGAACACGTCCTTGTGCGCGATCGGCAGGCCGGTGAGCGCGCCGCCCGCGCCGCGGGCGAGCTCCGCGTCGGCGGCTTTCGCCTGCGCGAGGGTGAGGTCGGCGTCGACGTGGACGAACGCGTTCAGGTCGCGCGCGGCGTCGATCCGTTTCAGATAGTGCTGCGCGAGCTCGACGGCCGAGCATTCCTTGGCGGCGAGCGCGGCGCGCAGTTCGGTCAGGCTTTTTGCGTGCATTGAGTGGTTTTCCTGGGAATTCTGGGTGGCGCGCGGCGCTGGACGGCCGGCGCGCTTGTCATCGAATGCTTACTCGATCACCTTCGGCACGAGATAGAGGCCGTCCTGGACGGCCGGCGCCGGACGCTGGTTGTCGTCGCGATTGACGAGCTCCGTCACGGCGTCGTCGCGCAGGCGCTGCGCGACTGCCTGGATCTGTTCGATCGGGTGGGCGAGCGGCGCGATGCCGGCGGTGTCGACCGCCTGCATCTGCTCGACGAGGCCGAAGAATTCGTTGAGCTGGCCGAGCATGTGCTCGGCGTCGGCGTCGGCCATTTCGAGTCGCGCCAGGTGCGCGATGCGTTTCACATCGGTCAGGGTCAGGGCCATGCGATCACCGGAAAAACAAGGCTGCGCAGTGCATCGAAGCAGCACTGCGGCGGGGGGTTGGAGGGTGCGATCCCACCCTCAAAAATCGGGGCCGAAGCGGCAAAAATACCGCCCGTTTCGATTCAAATACCGCGAAATTATAAGGTATCATTACGCGTTCGACCCAAACCCGGCAGCCTTTTCCCGCACCGTTTCGCCCTGTTTCGGCAAGCCGTGCGTGCTTCGTGCGATCCCCGGTAGACATCACTCGCAGCTTCGTGCGCCGCGGCGGCCGCTTCCGCCACGCTTCCCGAGGCTGTTATTTTTTCCGCTGCCGCCCTCAGCGCTCGCTATGCAGGGCCGGCCCAGAGCGAAACAGGATTCTGAATGTTCGGTTTTTTGCGCAGCTACTTCTCCAACGATCTCGCGATCGACCTCGGCACCGCAAACACCCTGATCTACATGCGCGGCAAGGGCATCGTGCTCGATGAGCCGTCCGTCGTGTCGATCCGCCAGGAAGGCGGCCCCAACGGCAAGAAGACGATCCAGGCGGTCGGCAAGGAAGCCAAGCAGATGCTCGGCAAGGTGCCCGGCAACATCGAGGCGATCCGCCCGATGAAGGACGGCGTGATCGCCGACTTCACCGTCACCGAGCAGATGATCAAGCAGTTCATCAAGACGGCGCACGAGTCGCGCATGTTCTCGCCGTCGCCGCGCATCATCATCTGCGTGCCGTGCGGCTCGACCCAGGTCGAGCGCCGCGCGATCAAGGAAGCCGCGCACGGCGCCGGCGCATCGCAGGTCTACCTGATCGAGGAGCCGATGGCGGCCGCGATCGGCGCGGGCCTGCCGGTATCGGAAGCCACCGGCTCGATGGTCGTCGACATCGGCGGCGGCACGACCGAAGTCGGCGTGATCTCGCTCGGCGGCATCGTCTACAAGGGCTCGGTGCGCGTCGGCGGCGACAAGTTCGACGAGGCGATCGTCAACTACATCCGCCGCAACTACGGGATGCTGATCGGCGAGCAGACCGCCGAGGCGATCAAGAAGGAAATCGGCTCCGCGTTCCCGGGCTCCGAAGTCAAGGAAATGGAAGTGAAGGGCCGCAACCTGTCGGAAGGCATCCCGCGCAGCTTCACGATCTCCAGCAACGAAATCCTCGAAGCGCTGACCGATCCGCTGAACCAGATCGTGTCGTCGGTGAAGATCGCGCTCGAACAGACGCCGCCGGAACTCGGCGCCGACATCGCCGAACGCGGGATGATGCTGACGGGCGGCGGCGCGCTGCTGCGCGACCTCGATCGCCTGCTCGCGGAAGAAACCGGCCTGCCGGTGCTCGTCGCGGAAGATCCGCTGACCTGCGTCGTGCGCGGTTCGGGCATGGCGCTCGAGCGCATGGACAAGCTGGGCAGCATCTTCTCGTACGAGTGATCGCCCAGTGATCGCCTAGGCAGTCCCGTTTGATATGACGCACCCGCGGCGTGGCCGGATCGCTCGTTCAGAACGAACCGCCGCGCCGTTTGCGCGTCTGAGCATTATTTAACCGATCACACGCGCCCGGCGCCGACCATGGAATACAGTCCGCCGCCCCTCTTCAAGCAAGGTCCGCCCGCGCTCGCGCGGCTCATCTTCTTCGTCGCCCTCGCCATCGCGCTCCTCGTGTCGGACGCGCGCTTCAGCACGCTCGAAATCGTGCGCGGCGTACTCGGCACCGTGCTGTACCCGCTGCAACGCGCGGCGCTCGTGCCGCGCGACCTGTTCATGGGCGCGGCCGACATCGCCGTCACCGGCGCGTCGCTGCGCCACGAGAACGACGACCTCCGCAAACGCAACCTGCAACTGTCCACGCAGGCCAACCAGGCCGCGGTGCTTGCGCAGGAGAACATCCATCTGCGCGCGGTGCTCGAGCTGCGCCAGCACATCGCGACGCAATCGACGCCGGTCGAGATCCAGTACGACACGAGCGACCCGTTCACGCAGAAGATCGTGATCGGCCAAGGCTCGCAGCAAGGCATCCAGGACGGCTCGCCCGTCGTCAGCGAGGACGGCGTGGTCGGCCAGGTCACGCGCGTGTTCCCGCTGCAATCCGAAGTCACGCTGGTCACCGACCGCGATCTCGCGATTCCCGTGCAGGTGCTGCGCACCGGCCTGCGCAGCGTGATCTACGGCACGCCGAAGGGCGATTCGCTCGACCTGCGCTTCGTGCCGACGAGCGCGGATCTCGTCGCCGGCGACGAGCTCGTCACGAGCGGCCTCGACGGCGTCTATCCGCCCGGCCTGCCGGTCGCGAAGGTCGTGCGCGTCGACAAGCTCGCCGATACCGCGTTCGCGCGCGTGACCTGCGCACCGGTCGCGGCCGTGCGCGGCGCGCGCCAGATGCTCGTGCTGCATTACCGGAACGACATCCCGCCGCGCCCGGCCGAGCCCGATCCCGCCGCCGAGAAGAACGCGAAGGGCAAGAAGGGCGCGAAAGCCGCCGCAAAGGGCGAGAAGGCCGAGAAAACCGACAAGGCCGACGCGAACGCGAAGCCGGCCGCCGCGGCCCAGCCCGGCGCGAAGCCGGCGCCGGCCCAGCCCGCCGCCGCGCCCGCGAAGCCCGCCGCCGGGCAATCTGGAGCCCAGCGATGAACCGCCCGCAATACATCCTGCAGCCGGTCAATCCGTACTTCATCGTCTTCAGCCTCGCCGCCGCGTTCCTGCTGAACCTGATGCCGTGGGGCCGCCTGCCCGGCGTGCCCGACTTCGTCGCGCTCGTGCTGCTGTTCTGGAACATCCACCAGCCGCGCAAGGTCGGGATGGGCGTCGCGTTCGCGCTCGGCATCCTGATGGACGTGCACGACGCGGGGCTGCTCGGCGAGCATGCGCTCGCCTATACGCTGCTGTCGTACGGCGCGATCACGATCCACCGCCGCGTGCTGTGGATGCCGATCGGCGTGCAGGTGCTGTACGTCACGCCGCTGCTCGTCGCCGCGCAGCTCGTGCCGTTCGTGATCCGCCTGCTGATGGGCGCCGCGTTCCCCGGTTGGCGCTACCTCGTCGACGGTTTCGTCGAAGCCGCGCTGTGGCCGATCGCGAGCCATCTGCTACTGATGCCGCAACGCCGCCCGGTCGACCCGGACGATACGCGCCCGATCTGAGCCGGACCGACCTTGAATACCCGCCGCCCCCACGCCCGCCGCGCGCCGCGCTCCGGGGCGGCACCTCGCCCTCGCCCGCGCGCGGGCCAGATTGCCAGTAAATGACCGAATTCAACGACACCCAACAGCAGCTCTCGAGGTTCCGCCTGCGCGTCGCGGCGGCGGGCGTGTTCGTGTTCGTCTGCTTCGGGCTGCTCGCGAGCCGTTTCTTCTATCTGCAGTTGATGCAGCACGGCAAATACGCGCTGCAGGCCGAGGAAAACCGCATCTCGGTCGCGCCGATCGTGCCGAACCGCGGGATCATCACCGACCGCAACGGCGTGATCCTCGCGAAGAACTACTCGGCGTACACGCTCGAGATCACGCCGTCGAAGCTCGACGACACGCTCGACAACACGATCGACAAGCTGTCCGAGATCGTCCCGATCGACGCCCGCGACCGCCGCCGCTTCAAGAAGCTGCAGGAAGACTCGAAGAACTTCGAGAGCCTGCCGATCCGCACGCGGCTCACCGACGCCGAAGTCGCGCGCTTCACCGCGCAGCGTTTCCGCTTCCCCGGCGTCGACGTGCGCGCGCGGCTGTTCCGCCAGTACCCGCTCGGCATGACGGCCGCGCACGTGATCGGTTATATCGGCCGGATCTCGAAGCGCGACCAGGATCGCATCGATGCGATGAGCGACGACAACGACAGCGACCAGGAACACTACGATCCGCGTCGCGACGCGAACAACTACAAGGGCACCGACTACATCGGCAAGATCGGCGTCGAGCAGAGCTACGAAACCGAGCTGCACGGGCTCACGGGCTTCGAGGAAGTCGAGGTGACGGCCGGCGGCCGGCCGGTGCGCACGCTGTCGCGCACGCAGGCGACGCCCGGCAACAATCTCGTGCTGTCGCTCGACATCGGGCTGCAGCAGGTCGCCGAGCAGGCGTTCGCCGGCAAGCGCGGCGCGCTCGTCGCGATCGAGCCGAAGACGGGCGACGTGCTCGCGTTCGTGTCGTCGCCGAGCTTCGACCCGAACTCGTTCGTCGACGGCATCGACCAGCAGACCTGGGACGAGCTGAACAACTCGCCCGACAAGCCGCTCCTGAACCGCCCGCTGCACGGCACCTACCCGCCCGGCTCGACGTACAAGCCGTTCATGGCGCTCGCGGGCCTGACGCTCGGCAAGCGCACGCCGGGCTGGGGCTTCCAGGACCCGGGCTACTTCACGTTCGGCGGCCACACGTTCCGCAACGACGTGCGCTCGGGCCAGGGCTGGGTCGACATGAACAAGGCGATCATGGTGTCGAACGACACCTACTTCTACATGCTCGCGCGCGACCTCGGCGTGAACGCGATCGCGAACTTCATGAAGCCGTTCGGCTTCGGCCAGATCACCGGCATCGACATCCAGGGCGAGGCGCGCGGGATCCTGCCGTCGACCGACTGGAAGAAGAAGGCGTTCAAGAAGCCGGCGCAGCAGAAGTGGTTCGACGGCGAGACGATCAGCCTCGGGATCGGCCAGGGTTACAACTCGTTCACGATCCTGCAGCTCGCGCACGCGACCGCGACGCTCGCGAACAACGGCGTCGTGATGAAGCCCCACCTCGTGAAGGAAGTCGAGGATCCGATCACGCGCGCGCGCCACCTGACGGTGCCGAAGGAAAGCGACGTGATCCCGCTGAAGGCAGCCGACATCGACGTCGTGAAACGCGGGATGGAGAACGTGATCGAGAACCCGTCCGGTACCGCGTACAAGGTGTTCCGCGGCGCGCAGTACCTCGCCGCCGGCAAGACCGGCACCGCGCAGGTGTTCTCGCTGCAGGGCTCGAACTACAAGGGCCACCTGCTCGCCGAGCACCTGCGCGACCACGCGCTGTTCATCGCATATGCGCCGGTCGACCACCCGCAGATCGCCGTCGCGCTGGTCGTCGAAAACGGCGGCTGGGGCGCCCAGGCCGCCGGCCCGGTCGCGCGTCGCGTGCTCGACTACTACCTGGTCGAGCGCCAGAACCCGAAGAACGAAGCCGCGGCCGTGGCCGCCGCGGCGTCGGCCACCGAGCCGGTGAGCGCGCCCGTGGTCGGCGACACATCGAAGCCGGCCACGATCGCGGCCGGCTTCACCGCGCTGCCGCAGCCCGTCGTGCCGTCGGCAGCCAGCGCGGCCGACGCGGCCTCAGGCGCCTCGGGCGCGGCAGGCGCCAGCGCCACGGCGCCGGCCGACGCGAGCGCCGCGGCGCCGATGGCCGCGAGCCTGCCGCCGATCCGGCGCCCGCACCGCCCGCGCCGGCCCGCCAGCGACGCGCAGCCTGCCGTCGCCGCGCCGCGGGACGACAACCATCGTGCGACGGCCCCCGCGAAAGCGGCGGACGCCGGCACCGCTCATTAACGGAGAAAGGCATGCAATTCGACAAGCGCGCCTGGCTCGACAAGATCAAGCAGATGTTCGCGGGCTTCGACCGCCCGCTCGCCCTCATCGTGTTCCTGCTGCTGTGCGTCGGCATCGTCACGCTGTACAGCGCGTCGATCGACGTGCCGGGCCGCGTCGAGGACCAGTTGCGCAACATCCTGCTGACCTTCGTGCTGATGTGGGTGATCGCCAACATCCCGCCGACCACGCTGATGCGCTTCGCGGTCCCGCTCTACACGTTCGGGGTCACGCTGCTGATCGCCGTCGCGCTGTTCGGGATGACCAAGAAGGGCGCGAAGCGCTGGCTGAACGTCGGCGTCGTGATCCAGCCGTCGGAAATCCTCAAGATCGCGACGCCGCTGATGCTCGCGTGGTACTACCAGCGCCGCGAAGGCGGGCTGCGCTGGTACGACTTCGTCGCGGCGTTCGGGATCCTGATGGTGCCGGTCGGGCTGATCGCGAAGCAGCCCGACCTCGGCACCGGCCTGCTCGTGTTCGCGGCCGGCTTCTTCGTGATCTATCTGGCCGGCCTGTCGTTCAAGCTGATCGTGCCGGTGCTCGTCGCGGGCGTGATCGCGGTCGGCTCGATCGCCGTGTTCGAGGAACGCATCTGCCAGCCCGAAGTGCAGTGGCCGCTGATGCACGACTACCAGAAGCACCGGGTGTGCACGCTGCTCGACCCGACGTCCGACCCGCTCGGCAAGGGCTTCCACACGATCCAGGCGGTGATCGCGATCGGCTCGGGCGGCGTGCTCGGCAAGGGCTACCTGAAAGGCACGCAGGCCCACCTCGAATTCATCCCCGAGAAGCACACCGACTTCATCTTCGCGGTGTTCTCGGAGGAATGGGGGCTCGCCGGCGGGCTCGTGCTGCTGGCACTGTACATGGCGCTGATCGCGCGCGGCCTCTACATCGCCGCGCAGGGCGCGACACAGTTCGGCCGGCTGCTCGCGGGCTCGCTCACGCTCGCGTTCTTCGTCTACGCGTTCGTCAACATCGGGATGGTGAGCGGCGTGCTGCCGGTCGTCGGCGTGCCGCTGCCGTTCATGAGTTACGGCGGCACCGCGCTCACGACGCTCGGCATCGCGATCGGGATGATCATGAGCGTCGGCCGGCAGCGGCGGCTGATGAAGAGCTGATCGCGCAGCCGGCACCGTATACCGCGCAGCACACGCAAACGGCGCCGCGACGCGCCGTTTTGCATCGGGCCCGCCGAATGCGGCCGCTTACTGCGGCGGCGCGCGCGGCTTGTCTTGCCCCGCGCCGGCGCCCGATGCCGGCGCCTTCAGCCGCGCGCTCAGCTCCTTGAATTTCAGGCCGGCCGTCTCGTCGCCCTGCGCGGCGGCCGCCGCGTAATACGCCCGCGCGATGTTCAGGTTCTGCGTGACGCCGTCGCCGCCGCGCTCGTAGAACGATGCGGTCACGTACTGCGCGGTGGGCTCGCCGGCGTCGGCGGCCTGCTTGTACCACGTGAACGCCTGCCGGTTGTCGCGCGGCGTGCCGCGCCCGTCCAGAAACTGGTTCGCGAGCGACAGCGCGGCCTGCACGTGCCCCTGCTTCGCGGCCCGCAGGAACCAGCGGTGCGCTTCGGCCGGATTGCGCGCGACGAACTCGCCGTCGTCGAACATCCGGCCGTACACGTACTGCGCATGCGACATGTTCGCTTCCGCCGCGCGCTTCAGCCAGCGCAGCCCTTCGTCGACGTTCGCCGTCACGCCTTCGCCCGTCAGCAGCATCATCGCGTAATTGAACTGCGCGAGGCGATCGCCGCGCTCGGCCGCATCGTGGAACTGCACCAGCGCCGCGCGATAGTCGCCTGCGTTGTAGTCGGCGACCGCCGATTGCGTCTCGCGCGACGGATCGGGCTTCGCTTGCGGCGCGCCCTGCGCGGCGGCCGCCGCCCACACGGCCCACAGGCCGACCATCGTCCCGATCCGCGCGTGCCTGCGGCACGCACCGTCTGCGCCATTCATGACCGTACCTCCTGCAACGCCTGTCGCGTCGCGCGCAACAGCCAGCTCACGTCGGCCGACACCGTGATCATCCGATAGCCGGCCTCGCGGTACTGGCGCGCGGCCGCCGTATCGGCCGCGAAGATGCCGACCGCGACGCCCGCCTGCTTGCCGGCCGCGAGCACGCGCGCCATCGCGGTTTCGACGTCCGGATGGCGGATATCGCCGAGATGCCCGAGGCTCGCCGCGAGGTCGGCCGGACCGACGAACAGGCAATCGACGCCCGGCGTCGCCGCGATCCGCTCGACTTCGTCGACGCCGCGCGCCGATTCGACCTGCACGACCACCGCGACTTGCGCATTCGCCGTCTGCAGGTAGTCGCGTCGCATGCCGAACGCCGCCGCGCGCACCATGCCCGCGACGCCGCGCAGCCCGTCGGGCGTTTCGGGAGACGGGAAGCGCGTGAGCCGCACCGCGTGCGCGGCGTCGTCGGGCGTCTCGATACACGGGAACATCAGCGTGCGCGCGCCGGCGTCGAGCGCGCGCTTCACGAGCCACGGCTCGCGCGCCGGCACGCGCACGACCGGCTCGCTCGGCAGGTGCGCGGCGGCGATCGCGCGCAGTTGCGACGCCACGTCGCGACTGTCGTTCGGCGCATGCTCCATGTCGATGCAGAGCCAGTCGTAACCGGCGTGCGCGAGCGCTTCCGCGGCCGAGTCGCTGCCGAGCGACAGCCACAGGCCGTACAGCGGCTCGTCACCGTCGCGCAGGCGTTGTTTGAGGGAATTGGTGAGCGTGCTCATCGATACGGCCTCCGGAGCGGAACGGCAATCGAACGGGACAAGCAACAGGCGAAGCGAAACGCCCGCCGCCGGGCAAGCGAAGCACGGCGGCGGCGGATCGCGCGCCCGAGAACGTGAGTCGGCCCGGGACGGCCGATCTGACAGCGCGGGCCGCGCAATGGGTCACGCGAGCGTTTTTCGGCGCCGCACGACGATCATAGCGCGGCGGGGTGCTCGATGCGGGAACCGACGGGGGAAGCCGTACCGGCGCGGGACTGGCGGCGGCGAGACCGCGGGGGCGTGGGCGCGCGAAAGCGCATCGACGGGCAGCCCGCGCCGCACGGCGGGGCTGCCGGGGCAGGCAGGATCAGCGGCCGGGCTGGCGCTCGACGTCGGCCCAGCAGTTCGGCGTTTCGTACAGCCGCACGCGCTCGAGGCGCAGGTTCACGCCGTAGTGCGCGTCGTACACGTTCGCGAGGATGTCGAACGCGATCGCCGCGAGATTCTCGACGGTCGGGATCCGGTCGATCACGACGGTCTTGTGGTCGGCCATCTGCTCGAGGAACGAGCGCACGACCTCGTCGCGCGCATAGACGAGGAACGCGTGGTCCCACTTGCTGACGAGGTGCTCCATCGCGAGCGCCTTCACATCGGCGAAATCCATCACCATGCCGCGGTCGGGCGCCCCTTCCGTATCGACGAGATCGCCGCGCAGCGTGATTTCGAGCACGTAGCGATGGCCGTGCAGGTTCCTGCACTGGCTGCGGTGATCGGGGATGCGGTGGCCCGCGTCGAATTCGAGTTTTCGGGTAATCAGCACGATGTCAAAAGCCGTGGCTCAGGGAATGTTCAGATATTTGTGGGTCTGCATCGACAGCCGCCACTGCGGATGACGCTTGCACCAGTCGATCGCGAGCTTCGTATTGAGGTCGCGCGACGGGCCGTCCATCGGCTGCACGAGAAAATACTCGAAATCGAGCTTTGCGTAGTCGGCGAGCCGCTGGTTGTCCTGCGGCACGACGACCTTCAGTTCGTTGCCTTTCGTGACGACGAGCGGCGCATCGGCCTTCGGGCTCACGCAGATCCAGTCGATCGATTCGAGCACCGGCAGCGAGCCGTTGGTCTCGATCGCGATCTCGAAGCCGGCCGCATGCAGCGCGTCGACGAGCGGCTGGTCGAGCTGCAGCATCGGCTCACCGCCCGTGCAGACGACGAAGCGGTGCGCTTCGCCTTCCGGCCACAGGCCCGCGATCGTCGCGACGAGCGCGGCGGCGTCCTTGAATTTGCCACCGTTCTCGCCGTCGGTGCCGACGAAGTCGGTATCGCAGAAGCGGCACACGGCCTCCGCACGGTCCTCTTCGCGGCCCGACCACAGATTGCAGCCGGCGAACCGGCAGAACACGGCCGGCCGGCCCGCGTTCGCGCCCTCGCCCTGCAACGTGTAGAAAATTTCCTTGACCGCGTAAGTCATCGTGCTTCGTCCGGCTCGCGCCGCTCGTTGTCGATCAGAATCCGTTGTCCATCAAGCGCTGCCCGCGCGAGCCGCGTCACAGCGGCGCTTCGGTCACCCGCTCGCCCTTCAGGTAGGCTTCGTAGCCGCGCTTGCGCAGCTTGCAGGCCGGGCATTCGCCGCAGCCGAAGCCCCAGTCGTGCAGCTCCGCGCGCTCGCCCACGTAGCACGTGTGCGTCTCGACGCGGATCAGTTCGACGAGCGCGTCGCCGCCGAGCTGTTCGGCGAGTTGCCACGTCTGCGCCTTGTCGAGCCACATCAGCGGCGTCTCGAGCACGATGCGCGTATCCATGCCGAGATTCAGCGCGACCTGCAGCGCCTTCATCGTGTCGTCGCGGCAGTCCGGATAGCCCGAGAAATCGGTCTCGCACATCCCGCCGACCAGCACGCGCAGCCCGCGGCGATAGGCGATCGCCGCGGCGATCGTCATGAACATCAGGTTGCGGCCCGGCACGAACGTATTCGGCAGGCCGTTCGCCGCCGTCTCGATCTCGATCGTGCGCGTCATCGCGGTATCGCTGATCGCGCCGAGCACCGACAGGTCGATCATGTGATCGTCGCCGAGCCGGTCCGACCACGCCGGAAACTTGCGCTTCAACGCTTCGCGCACGCCTTCGCGACACTCGAGCTCGACGCGATGACGCTGGCCGTAATCGAAGCCGAGCGTCTCGACCGTCTGGTAGCGTTCGAGGGCCCATGCCACGCACGTGGCGGAATCCTGCCCGCCGGAAAACAACACGAGCGCGCCGTCTTTAGCGTCTGTCCGAATCACCGTGATACTCCGTGAATGTGTAGGCTCGCGTCGCGCTGCGCCCTGAGGCCGGCTGCCGCCGGGCGGCCCGACACGGCCGGCCTGCGCCGGCTCGACCAGTATAGGCAGCGCGGTCGGCCGAGAATGCGGCGGCGCGCTTATACCGCTCATCGCGCGGCATCGTTGCCGCGCGCCACGGCAGGCGCGCCGCGGGCGGCCGACCATGCGCATGAAGCGATGCGCTAAGTCATTGAGCGGGCACGGATTTTATCATGCCCCGGCGAATGCTGCCGGGCCCGCGGCCCGCGACACGCCATACCCACCACAAACGAAAAACCCCAAGAACCTTCCGATTCTTGGGGTTTTGAATGCTGGTGGCCTGGGACGGAATCGAACCATCGACACGCGGATTTTCAATCCGCTGCTCTACCAACTGAGCTACCGGGCCAACGAAGAATGAAAGTATATCGAGCTATTCATCCCTGAGCAAGTGCTTTCGCAAAAAATTTTACAGCGCGCCTTCGGGCGGCTTCTTGCCGAGCTCGACGCCGAGCTGCTTGAGCTTGCGATACAGGTGCGTGCGCTCGAGGCCCGTCTTCTCCGCGACGCGCGTCATGCTGCCGTTCTCGCGCGCGAGGTGATATTCGAAGTACGCGCGCTCGAACGCATCGCGCGCTTCGCGCAGCGGGATGTCGAACGGGATCGCGGCCGTCTGGCCCGCGAGGCCGAGCGCCGACGCCATGTCGTCGCCGAGCGTCGGCAGCGCCGCCGCGGACGCGACCGCCGCCGGGCCTGCGGGCTGGCCGCCGCCCGCCTTCGCCGCCGCGTTCGCGGATACGGGCGCCGCGCCGCGTGCGAGACCATGCTCGACCGACTTCAGCAGCTTCTGCAGCGCGATCGGTTTCTCGAGGAAATCGAGCGCGCCGATCTTCGTCGCCTCGACGGCCGTATCGATCGTCGCGTGCCCGGACATCATGATCACGGGCATCGTCAGCAGCCCCTGCGCCGCCCATTCCTTGAGCAGCGTGACGCCGTCGGTATCGGGCATCCAGATATCGAGCAGCACGAGATCGGGCGCCTGCTTCAGCCGGTATTCCCGCGCGGCCTGCGCGTTCTCCGCCGCCTCGACGACATGTCCTTCATCGCTGAGGATCTCCGAGAGCAATTCCCGGATGCCCATTTCATCATCTACCACCAGGATGGTTGCCATTTACGCTGCCTTTGTCTGCTCACTTGCTTTTGTCTTGGCGGGCGTCGCCCCGTCCTGCGCGCCCGGTTCGGCGCCTGGCGTATCGCTCGCCATCTGCAGGAAGAGAATCGACACCTGCGCACCCTCGACGGTCTCGCCGTGCATGCGATTGCGCAGATCGATCCGCGCGCCGTGCTCGTCAACGATTTTCTTGACCGTGGCCAGCCCGAGCCCCGTGCCCTTCGCCTTCGTCGTCACGTAAGGCTCGAACGCGCGGGTCAGGATGCGTGCCGGAAAACCGGGCCCGTTGTCGGACACGGTCAGACGTACCGCGACGCGCGTTTTGCCTTCGGCGTCGGGGTCGCCATATTCTACTGTCTTGGTTTCGATCAACACACGCGGATGCGCGGACTCCGCGACCGAATCCTGCGCATTCTGCAGCAGGTTGTGAATCACCTGGCGCAATTGCGTCGCGTCGCCGCGAATCACCGGCAGCGACGGCGCGAGCTCGGCGACGATCGGGCTCTTGCCTTCGCCGACGCCGTACAGCCCGAGCACCTCGCTCGCCAGGTCGTTCAACTGCAGGTTCGCGAGCACCGCCGGCGGCGTGCGCGCGTATTCGCGGAAATCGTCGACCATCCGCTTCATCGCGGCCACCTGGTTCACGATCATCGTCGCGCCGCGCTTGAGCACGTCCGCGTCGGACGGCGCGAGCTTGTCCGACAGCTTCATCTGCAGCCGCTCGGCCGACAGCTGGATCGGCGTCAGCGGATTCTTGATCTCGTGCGCGAGCCGCCGCGCGACCTCGCCCCACGCGACCGACCGCTGCGCGGAAATCACGTCGGAGATGTCGTCGAACACGACGACGTAACCGGACGTCTGCGGATCGTCGGCCTGCCCCTCGACCGTCGACACGAGCCGCGTGCCGCGCACGAGCAGCGTCAGCGGATCGGTTTCGCCCGGCACCTCGATCGCGAACTGCTGCTGCCAGTGGCCGCGATCGCCGCTGCCGCCGTCGGACGCCGCTTCGCGATCGGCGAACGCCTTGCGCACCATCGCGCCGAACCCGGCGGCCACGCCGATCCGGTCGAGCGTCGTGCCGATCAGCGTGTTGAACGGCTGCCGGAAGATCCGCTCGGCGCCGCGATTGGCCGTCGTCAACCGGAACTGGCGGTCGAGCACGAACACGCCGGCCGTCAGGTTCGCGAGGATGCTCTCGAGATACGTCTTCGAATGCTCGAGCGCGATGCGGTTCTTCTCGACCGCGAGCCGCGCCTCGGACAACTGGCGCGTCATCGCGTTGAACGACTGCGTGAGGAAGCCGAGCTCGTCGCGCGTCTTGATCTCGCGCTTCGGCGTGTAGTCGCCTTCCGTGATCTCCTTCGTGCCCTGCGCGAGCAGGAACAGCGGCCGCGCGAGCTGCTGGCCGAGCGCGAGCGCGAGCATCATCGCGATGAAGGTCGCGAGGAACAGCGCGAGCGTCAGCGTGCCGATGTACATCTTGCGCAGGCCGGTGCGGCCAAGCGACTTTTCCTGGTACTCGCGGTACGCGCGCTGCACGGCGTCCGCGTTGTGCGCGAGCCCGGGCGGCACCGGCTGCGTGAGCTGCAGGAACCGCTCCGCCGGCTGCAGCAGCGACGTCGTCGCATCGGGAATCGGCCGCACGACGCGCAGCCGCAGCGCGCCCTTCGCGCCGTGCGCGCGCGGGTCGCCGTCGACTTCGCCCTCGATCGCCGCATACGCGCCGTGTTCGCGCGCCTGGCTCAGCATCAGCGGCGTCGGCAGGTCGTCCGGAATCAGCGCCGCGAAATTGCCCGACGCCTGCGCGACGATGTGCAGGTCGGGCGCCGCGCCGGAGCCGCCGCGGCTCGGCTCGACGATCGTCGCGTCCTGCACGCCGAACTGGTCGCGCAGCCGCAGCAGCGTGAGCGTCGTGCCGTTCGTGTTCGCGTCGACGCTCGCGAGCTGGTCGGACATCAGCCGCGCCTTCGTCTGCAGATCGGACAGCGACGCATCGAGCATCCCGCGGCCGAGGTTCAGGCCGGCCGTCAGCGCCGTCTCGACGTTCACGTCGAACCACGACTCGATACTGCGCGACACGAACTGGTACGACACGATGTAGATGATCCCGCCCGGCACCACGCCGACGAGCGCGAAGAACACCGCGAGCTTCGCGAGCAGCCGCGTGCCGAACTTGCCTTTCCTCAGGCGCGCGACGATCATCCCGATCAGCCCGAGCACCACGAGCAGGAACACGAGCGCGACGACGATGTTGGTCGCGTACAGCCACGAGTAATAGCGGTCGAAGAATTCGGTGTTCGCGCTCGCGGCCGCGAGCAGCACGAGCAGCAGCAGCGCGGTCAGCGCGACGGTCGAGACGATCACGCGCACGAGGAGGCTCTTCCCGCTGGCCGCGCGGCGTACTTTATTTAGCACGTTCGGTCACCGTGAAATTGAAGCGCTTCCAGTCCGACCCGAGCGTCCAGTCGCGGTTGTTCACGGCATCGACCTGGAACGGCTTCGGCATCAGCGCCGTATCGAGCTGCATCCGCACCGATGCCGTGTAGGTTTCGCCCACGCGCACCTGGTTGCGATCGATCACGTGCCACGACGTGATGTGCCGGACGACCGCGAGCGCATCCTTCAACGACGGGAAACCGAGCTGCAGGCCGCCCGTCGACACGCGATACTCGCGCGTGAGCGGCTGGAACGACAGGCGGATCGTCTGCGTGACGGACACCGGCTGCTCGTCGAACCAGTACCAGCGCGCGCGGCTCAGCTCGAAGTCGGTCGTGAAGTAGAGCGGGATGCCCTTGTTGACGGCATCCTCGAGGTTCGGATTCAGCTCGAAGTCGAAACGCGCGTCGAGGCTCCAGCCGCTTCCGTCGGCCTGGAGCGACGCGCGCTGCACGGCGATCGATTCGGCATGCGCCGGCCGGACGATGGCCACGCATAGCGTCAACGCAACCAGCAAGACGGCCGCGAGCCGAAAGGGAAAAAGGTGTTTGATCGTCACCGTTTCTGAAACCGCGCGTAGAAAAATCCGTCGTGATCGGTGTTCTGGTCGAGTGCGCCGGCGGCCGCCCGTCCGTGCGCGCCACCCGGCAGCAGCTGGCCGGGGGCGTCCAATCGTACCGCATCTTCACAGGCCGCTTCAAACCAGCGGGCCTGCAATTCGCCTTCTTCGGGGAAGATCGAACAGGTCACGTACAGCAGTTCGCCGCCCGGCTTCACGAGCGGCCACAGCGCCGACAGGATGCGGCGCTGCTCCGCGACCAGCGCCGGGATATCGGCCTCGCGGCGCAGCCAGCGGATGTCGGGGTGCCGCCGCACGATGCCGGACGCCGAGCACGGCACGTCGGCCAGGATGCGATCGAACGGGCGCCCGTCGTACCACGCGTCCGGCGCGCCCGCGTCGCCGACGCGCACCTCCGCCGCGAGCGACAGCCGCACGAGATTCTCGCCGATACGCGCCGCGCGCGTCGCGTCGCTTTCGAGCGCCACGACTTCCGCGTCCGCGAGTTCGAGAATATGGCCCGTCTTGCCGCCGGGCGCCGCGCATGCGTCGAGCACGCGCATGCCGTCGCGCGCGCCGAGCCATTCGGCCGCGAGTTGCGCGCCGGCGTCCTGGACCGACACCACGCCGTCGGCGAATCCCGGAATGCGATCCACCGGCAGCGCCGACGCGAGCCGCACCGCATGCCGGCCGATCGCGGTCGCGTCGATCCCGCTCGCGCGCAGCGTGTCGAGATACGCGTCGACGCTCGCGCGGCGCGCATTCACGCGCAGCGTCAGCGGCCCCTGACGCTCGCCGGCCGCGAGAATCGCCTGCCACGCGTCGGGCCATGCGCGCTTCACCGCATCGACCCACCATGCGCGGTAGTTCCAGCGCGCGACCGGGTCGTCCTGCATCGCCGCGACGAGCGCGTCGCGCTCGCGCAGGAAACGGCGCAGCACCGCGTTGACCATCCCCTTCGCGAATGCGAATTCGCGCCGCGCACCGATGACGGTAACGGCCTGGTCGACCACCGTGAACGCCGGGTACGCGGCCTCGTCCGCCGGGTCGAGCAGCAGCGCGAATGCGCCGGCGAGCACCGCGTGTACGTGCGCGGGCGGCGCCTTGCTGACGAACCGGCCGATCAGCCAGTCCGCGCTGCCGAGGTGACGCATCGTCCGGTAGGCGACGTCCTGCGTCGCGCCGCGCGCGAGCGCCTGCGCACCGGACGGCATCTGCGCGAACACCGCCGACAGCGCCGCCGGCAATGCGGTGCCGCGCCGCACCGCATCGACCGCCTGCGCGGCCGCGTCGAGCGCGAAGCCGAGCGAATCGGGCGCCAGATGCAGCGCGGCCAGGCGCGCCGGGCGGCCGGAAGGAGTCGAAGCGGAAGAACGGGGTCGTGTCATCGGTGCGGAATCGGCAAACAGGCGCGGCAATCAGCTGCGGCAAACAAATGCGGCAAACGGCGGGATCGCAGCCGCCAGACGGCCTGGCGATCCCAAACCGCGCATTGTAGCGTGCGGCCATGCCGCCCCTTTGGCCCCTTTACGGCGCACGCAAATGAAACACCCCGCAGCGCGGAGCATGCGGGGTGGCGGGGCGGCCTCCGCGCGGCAACGGCCGCGCGGTATGCCGGAGGTCAATCGAAGCGGCCGGTGCGCGCCATCTCCATCAGGCGCGCGATGCGCTCCTCGGTGGCCGGGTGCGTCGAGAACAGGTTCTGCAGGCCGCCGCCGTGCAGCGGATTCATGATCATCATCTGCGCGGTGGCCGGATGCGCCTCGGCCGCCTGGAACGGGATGCCCGCCGCATAGCGATGGATCTTGTCGAGCGCGGTGGCGAGCGACTGCGGATCGCCGGAAATCTGCGCGCCGCCGCGGTCGGCCTCGAACTCGCGCGCCCGCGAAATCGCCATCTGGATCAACGCGCCTGCGATCGGCGCAAGCAGCGCGACCGCGATACCCGCGATCGGGTTGGCTGGCCGGCCGTTCTCGTCGCGCCCGCCAAAGAACATCGCGAAATTCGCGAGTGCCGAGATCGCACCTGCCATCGTCGCCGTGATCGTGGAGATCAGGATGTCGCGGTGCTTCACGTGCGCGAGCTCGTGCGCCATCACGCCGCGCATCTCGCGCTCCGACAGCACGCGCAGGATGCCCGTCGTCGCGGCGACCGCCGCGTGCTCGGGGTTGCGGCCCGTCGCGAACGCGTTCGGCGCGTCCTCGTTGATCAGGTAGACGCGCGGCATCGGCAGGTTCGCGCGCGTGGCCAGCTCGCGCACCATCCGGTAGAACTGCGGCGCCGTGTTCTCGTCGACTTCCTGCGCGTTGTACATGCGCAGCACCATCTTGTCCGAGAACCAGTACGAGAAGAAATTCATGCCGAGCGCGAACAGCAGCGCGATCGTCATGCCGCGCGAGCCGCCGATCATCCCGCCGATCACGATGAACAGGGCCGTGATCGCGGCCATCAGCATCGCCGTTTTGACCCAATTGAACATACCCACTCCTTATCCGTCAGGGGACCCGCCGCGCTTCACAGCGCACGGCGGAAAATTGTAAGCGATTTGTTAGATAAGGTCTCGCCGGAAAAATTCAATCTCAGCGTTGCGAAGCGGCCAGACGCAGGCCGAGGCCGACGAAAGCGCTGCCGACCGTGCGATCGAGCCACTTCTTGACGCCCGGCTTGCCGGAAAAGCGCTGCGTGACAGTGCCCGCCACCCACGCGACCAGGCTCGTCCAGACCGTGCTCATCGCGACGAACACCGCGCCGAGGGTCAGGAACGCCCATGCCTTGTGCGGACCGTCGGCCGATACGAACTGCGGGAAGAACGACACGAAGAACAGCACGACTTTCGGATTGAGCACGTTGGTCCAGAAGCCCTGCATGAACAGCTGGCGCAGCGGCCTGGCGGCCGGGACCTGCACGGCTTCCGCGCCCGACGGCGCGGCGGCCGGCTTCGCGATAACCATCCGCACGCCGAGATAGATCAGGTACGCGGCGCCGACCAGCTTGATCACCGTGAACGCGGTTGCCGACGCCGCCAGCAGCGCGGTCAGCCCGAATGCGCACGCAAGTGCGTGGACGCAGCAGCCGGCAGAAATGCCGAACGCCGACATCAGCCCCGCGCCGCGCCCCTGTGCGACGCTGCGGCCGACGATGTAGGCCGTGTCGGGGCCGGGCGTGATGTTCAGCAGGAAAACCGCGAACACGAAGAAGCCGAAATGGGTGATGCCGAACATGAAGACCTCGAAACCGGAAAGCGCAGGGAAATTCTACGCGCGCCTGCCGCACCGCGCGACTCGGCCGTCCGGCCAGTTGCGCCGGGCCGGCAGACCGGGTCGAATGGCGCTCGGGCCGTGTCAGTCGGCGTCGGGCAGCGCGAAACGCTGGCCGGCGGCGAGCGGCGAACCGGCGAGGAATTCGCGCGCGGGCAGCCGCTTGCCGCCCGGCTTCTGCAACTGGGTCACGCGCAGTGCGCCGCTGCCGCACGCAACCACCACGCCTTCCGGCGCGGCTTCGACGATCGTGCCGGGCGCCGCGTCGGCAATCGTGCCGCGCGCCGCCATGGGCTCGGCCGCCCACAGCTTGATGGCCGCACCGTCGAGCGTCGCGACGCCGCCCGGGAACGGATCGAACGCCCGCACCTGGCGTGCGAGCACGTCGGCCGGCTTGCGCCAGTCGAGCGCCGCTTCGTGCTTGCCGATCTTTTCCGCGTAGGTCACGCCGTCGGCCGGCTGCGGCGTCGCCGGCAGCGTGCCATCGCGCTCGAGCCGCACGAGCGCGTCGACGATCAGCCGCGCGCCGTCGGCGGCGAGACGGTCGTGCAGCGTCGCGGTCGTATCGTCGGGCGCGATCGCCGTGCGCGCCTCGTCGATCATCGCGCCGGTGTCGAGGCCGGCGTCCATCTGCATCAGCGTGACGCCCGTCTCGGCGTCGCCGGCCTCGATCGCGCGATGGATCGGCGCGGCGCCGCGCCAGCGCGGCAGCAGCGACGCGTGAATGTTGATGCAGCCGGCGCGCGGGATGTCGAGCACTTCCTGCGGCAGCAGCAGGCCGTACGCGGCCACCACCATCACGTCGTGCGGCGTCGCGCGCAGCAGCTCGATCGCGTCGGCCGCCTCCACCGGGTACTTGCCCGCGCGGCGCAGCGACGGCGGCTGCGCGACGGTCATCCCGTGCTCGACGGCGTAGCGCTTCACGGCGCTCGCCTGGAGCTTCATCCCGCGGCCGGCCGGGCGATCGGGCTGGGTGAGCACGAGCGGCACCGGGAAACCGGCCTCGTGGATCGCGGCAAGGGCAGCCGCGGCGAATTCCGGCGTGCCGGCAAAAATCACGCGCAACGTATGGGTCATGACAGCGTTCGGGGTCGGGCTGGGCGTGCGCGCATCACATCGCGCGTTCGAGTTTCTTCATCTTCGTCTTGATACGCGTCTGCTTGAGCGGCGACAGGTATTCGACGAACACGCGGCCCATCAGGTGATCCATCTCGTGCTGGACGCACACGGCGAGCAGCCCTTCGCAGTCGAGCTCGAATGCCTCGCCGTGCTCGTTGAGCGCGCGCACGCGCACGTGGTCGGGCCGCTCGACTTCGTCGTAAATGCCGGGCACCGACAGGCAGCCTTCTTCATAGGTCTGCTTCGCGTCGCTCGACCACACGATTTCCGGGTTGATGAACGCGCGCAGTTCGTTCTTCTCCTCGGAGACGTCGATCACGATCACGCGCTCGTGCACGTCGACCTGCGTGGCCGCCAGGCCGATCCCGGGCGCCGCGTACATGGTCTCGGCCATGTCGGCGACGAGCTTGCGGATCTGGTCGTCGACCTTGTCGACGGGCTTCGCGACCTTGTGCAGCCGCTTGTCGGGGTAATGAAGAATATTGAGCAAAGCCATGGTGTTCGGTGTTCGGTATTCGATGGGGCGGCGCGCCGCATCGGCCATCCGGCCGGCTGGCGCCGCCGCCGCGATGCAATGAAGATGAGGCGGATGCGTGGCATATCAATGCCGCGGATCGCGCCTCCTGCAATCGGCCGGGCGCCTGCGCGCACGGCCCTGTCGAGTATTTCGGATGATGAAAATTTTATCATGGCGTCACGCGCTGCGCTGGCCGCCGCATTCGAGGGCCGTCTCATGTCGCCGCAAGCGCTGACGCCCGCCGCGCTGCGCGCCTGGCTGCAACTCGCGCATGCGCCCGGCCTCCCGCCCGCCGTGCTGCAGATTTTACTCGCCGCGTTCGGCTCGCCGGCGGCGTTGCTGCGCGCGTCCCACGAGGCGATCGCCGCCGTGGCCAGCCCCGCCGCCGCGCAGGCCGTGCGCGCGAGCGAGCGCGACGATCTCGATACGCGCACCGACGCCGCACTCGCCTGGCTCGACGGGCCGGGCAACGTGCTCGTCACGCTGAGCGATCCGGCCTACCCGCCGCGGCTGCGTGATCTGCACGATCCGCCGCCGCTGCTATATGTAAAGGGGCGGCTCGATCTGCTGCACGCCCGCGGCCTCGCCATGGTCGGCAGCCGCCACGCGACGCCGCAGGGGCTCGCCGACGCCACGCTTTTCGCACGCGGGCTGTCCGATGCGGGCCTCACGATCGTCTCGGGCCTTGCGCTCGGCATCGACAGCGCCGCGCATCGTGGCGGGCTCGATGGCCGCTCGGGCACGGTCGCGGTGATCGCGACCGGCGCCGATCTCGTCTATCCGGCGCGGCACCGCGCGCTCGCCCACGAGATCGCCACGCACGGCGCGATCGTGTCGGAATGGCCGCTCGGCACGCCGGCCCGCGCCGCGCATTTTCCCCAGCGCAACCGGCTGATCGCCGCGCTCGCGCTCGGCGTGCTCGTCGTCGAGGCCGCGCCGCGCTCGGGCTCGCTGATCACCGCGCGGCTCGCGAACGAATTGGGGCGCGACGTGTTCGCGATGCCCGGTTCGATCCACGCGCCGCTCGCGCAGGGCTGCCACGCGCTGATCCGCGACGGCGCGAAGCTCACCGCGGCGCCGTTCGACGTGCTCGAGGAATACGGGCTGGGCGAGCCGGCGGCGCAAGCACCGGCCGGCACGGTGCGGGCCGCCGACCCGGGCCCGAACGCCGGCGAAAGCGGCGAACCCGAAACGGCCGGCGGCGCGCCGGCGAATCGCGCCGTCGCGGCCGCCGCATCGCCCCGGATCGAAGCCGCGTCACCGGTCACCCCGTCGGAACAGGCGGTGCTCGCTGCCCTGGGATACGGCCCCGTGACGTACGAATGGCTGGCCGAGCACAGCGGCCTGTC
Organism: Burkholderia anthinoferrum; assembly: GCF_002925705.1. Taxonomy (NCBI): domain Bacteria; kingdom Pseudomonadati; phylum Pseudomonadota; class Betaproteobacteria; order Burkholderiales; family Burkholderiaceae; genus Burkholderia; species Burkholderia anthinoferrum. The sequence goes on along the minus strand of NZ_LFZP01000003.1, from coordinate 78,048 downwards.
CGACGACGTGCTGCATGGCGCGCTGCTCGCGCTGGAACTGGCCGGCCGCGTCGCGAGCGTCGCCGGCGGACGGTTCGCGCGGCTTGACGCGGCGCCCACCCCGTCCGCGCGGGGCGTGCTACATTCCCCGCCATAGGGGCGGCCCGGCCGCCGACGCTACCCAAGGAATGCCATGCCCGCGCTGAATCTCGACACCGACGCAGATCGGATCGCCGAGCGCCTCGCCGATCCCGGCACGTTGCTGGTCGCCTGCCTGTGCGCCGAGTGGTGCGGCACGTGCCGCGACTACCGGACCGCCTTCGACCAGCTCGCCGACGCGCATCCGGATGCCTGCTTCGCCTGGATCGACATCGAAACCCATGCCGACCGGCTCGACGATCTCGACGTCGAGAACTTCCCGACCATCCTGATCGAGGATGCCCACACCGCGCGCTTCTTCGGCACGGTACTCCCGCACGCGGCGATCGTCGAGCGCATGCTGTCCGACCTGAGCGCGGTGCCCGGTACGCCGCACGCACCGAAATTGCGCGACGTCCTGACCGTCGAAGCCTGAATTCGCGGGCCGGCGCGGCAGGTTTCGCGCAGGTTCGCGCGCTCCGCCGCGCCGGACGCTTGCCGCCGTTGCGGCCCCCCTCTATGATGAGCCGCTTTTTACACGCCGAGCCGCCGTCGCTGCCGCGTGTGCTATAAAGCGGTCGTAAAAGGGACCCACGCCGGCGAACCCGGTCTACCAACACACACCTGTCATGTCCAAAGCACTGATCATTGCGGAAAAGCCTTCTGTCGCGAACGACATCGCACGCGCTTTGGGCGGCTTTACCAAGCATGACGAGTATTACGAGAGCGACGATTACGTCCTTTCGTCCGCTGTCGGCCACCTGCTGGAAATCGCCGCCCCGGAGGAGTACGAGGTCAAGCGCGGGAAATGGAGCTTCGCGCATCTGCCCGTCATTCCCCCGCATTTCGACCTGAACCCGATCGCAAAAAGCGAGTCGCGCCTCAAGGTGCTCACGAAGCTGATGAAGCGCAAGGACGTCGACCGCCTGATCAACGCATGTGACGCGGGGCGCGAAGGCGAGCTGATTTTCCGCCTGATCGCGCAGCACGCGAAGGCGAAGCAGCCGGTCCAGCGTCTGTGGCTGCAATCGATGACGCCGCAGGCGATCCGCGACGGTTTCGCGAATCTGCGCAGCGACTCGGACATGCAGCCGCTCGCCGACGCCGCACGCTGCCGCTCGGAAGCCGACTGGCTCGTCGGGATCAACGGCACGCGCGCGATGACCGCGTTCAACAGCAAGGGCGGCGGCTTCTTCCTGACCACCGTCGGCCGCGTTCAGACGCCAACGTTGTCGATCGTCGTCGAACGTGAAGAGAAAATCCGCCGCTTCGTCCCGCGCGACTACTGGGAAGTGAAGGCCGAATTCGCGTGCGCGGGCGGCTTCTACGAAGGCAAGTGGTTCGACCCGAAATTCAAGCGCGACGAATTCGATCCGGAAAAGCGCGACTCCCGCCTCTGGAGCCTGCCGGCCGCCGAAACGATCGTCGCCGCCTGCCGCGACCAGATCGGCACGGTGTCCGAGGAATCGAAGCCGTCGACGCAACTCTCGCCGCTGCTGTTCGACCTGACGAGCCTGCAGCGCGAGGCGAACAGCCGCTTCGGCTTCTCCGCGAAAAATACGCTCGGCCTCGCCCAGGCGCTGTACGAAAAGCACAAGGTGCTGACCTATCCGCGTACCGATGCGCGCGCGCTGCCGGAAGACTATCTTTCGACGGTCCAGTCCACGCTCGAGATGCTCAAGGAGAGCCACAACTATCTGCCGCATGCGAAGCAGGTGCTCGACAAGGGCTGGGTGAAGCCGAACAAGCGGATCTTCGACAACTCGAAGATCAGCGACCACTTTGCCATCATCCCGACGCTGCAGGCGCCGAAGTCGCTGTCCGAGCCTGAGCAGAAGCTGTACGACATGGTCGTGAAGCGCTTCCTCGCGGTGTTCTTCCCGGCGGCCGAATTCCGCGTGACGACGCGGATCACCGAAGTCGCGGGCCATCACTTCAAGACCGAAGGCAAGGTGCTCGTCGAGCCGGGCTGGCTGCAGGTGTACGGCCGCGATGCCGAAGGCGCCGACGCGAACCTCGTGCCGGTGCAGAAGGACGAGAAGGTGAAGACGGACGAAATCGCCGCCGTCGCGCTCGTGACGAAGCCGCCCGCACGCTACTCGGAAGCGACGCTGCTGTCCGCGATGGAAGGCGCGGGCAAGCTGGTCGAGGACGACGAGCTGCGCGAGGCGATGGCCGCGAAGGGTCTCGGCACGCCGGCGACGCGCGCGGCGATCATCGAAGGCCTGCTCGGCGAGAAGTACCTGCTGCGCGAGGGCCGCGAACTGATCCCGACCGCGAAGGCATTCCAGCTGATGACGCTGCTGCGCGGCCTCGGCGTGAAGGAACTCACCGCGCCCGAGCTCACCGGCGAATGGGAATACAAGCTGTCGCAGATGGAGCGCGGCAATCTCGGGCGCGACGCGTTCATGCAGGAAATCGCCCGCATGACGCAGCAGATCGTCAAGCGCGCGAAGGAATACGATTCCGACACGATCCCCGGCGACTACGCGACCCTTCAGACGCCGTGCCCGAACTGCGGCGGCCAGGTGAAGGAAAACTATCGCCGCTTCGCGTGCACGAAGTGCGACTTCTCGATCTCGAAGATCCCGGGCAGCCGGCAGTTCGAGATCCCGGAAGTCGAGGAATTGCTGCAGAAGAAGGAAATCGGGCCGCTGTCCGGGTTCCGCAGCAAGATGGGCCGCCCGTTCTCGGCGATCCTGAAGCTGTCGTTCGACGACGAGACGAAGAACTACAAGCTCGAGTTCGATTTCGGCCAGGACCAGGGCGGCGAGGAAGGCGAAGCGCCCGACTTCTCCGCGCAGGAACCGGTCGGCGCGTGCCCGAAGTGCAAGGGCCGCGTGTTCGAACACGGGATGAGCTACGTGTGCGAGCACTCGGTGGCGAACCCGAAGACTTGCGACTTCCGCTCGGGCAAGGTGATCCTGCAGCAGGAAATCACGCGCGAGCAGATGGGCAAGCTGCTGGCCGACGGCCGCACGGACTTGCTGCCGAACTTCAAGTCGTCGCGTACCGGCCGCAACTTCAAGGCGTTCCTTGTGAAGCAGCCGGACGGCAAGATCGGCTTCGAGTTCGAGAAGAAGGAGCCGAAGGCGGCCGCCGCGAAGAAGACGGCCAAATCGGCGACGAAGGATGCCGAAACCGTGACCGAAGGCGCCGAAGAGAAACCGGCGCCGGCCCGCAAGACCGCCGCACGCAAGACGACGGCCCGCAAGACGGGTTCGTGACGGCCCGGCCGCCGCGCGCCGCTTGCGGCGCGTCCGGCTCCGGCGCGCACCCATAAAAAACGCGGATCGATCGATCCGCGTTTTTTCTTCGTGCCGGCCGTCTTGCTACCGGGCGGGCGCCGGGCCGTTACAGCGGCGACGGCATCGCCACGCGCGTGCGCGGCGAGCGCGCAAGACGCGGTTGCAGGTTCGGATCGGTCGTCTCGGGCTGCTCGGCACGCATCTCGACGCCGATCGGCGGCGGCGTCGCGCCCTGCGCGGCCCATTGCTCGCCCATCGTCGCGTCGGTCGAGTGACTGAAATGCTCGACGAGATGATCGATGAACGTACGCACCTTCGCCGGCAGATGGCGCCGGCTCGGGTAGGCGATGTTGATCTCGACCTGCGGCAGCCGGAAATCCGGCAGCAGCCGCACGAGCGCGCCGCGCGCGATGTCGCTGCCGATCAGGTAGCTCGGCAGGATCGCGACGCCCATCCCGAGCAACGCGAACTGGCGCAGCATCGCCGTGTTGTTCGCGACGATCACGTTGGTCGGGCGCACGCGCACTTCGCCGTCCGGCCCCGTGAACACGCGCTCGTCGCCCCAGTATTCGGTCGGCAGGCTCAGCGCCGGGTGTTCGGCGAGTTGTTCCGGATGCGTCGGCACGCCGTGCTTCTCCAGATAGCTGGGCGTCGCGCACACGGTCATGCAGCCGGTGGTCAGGCGCCGCGTGACGATGCTCGCGCTGCGCATCTGGCGCGTGACGACGATGCCGACGTCGAAGCCTTCCTCGACGAGATCGACCTGCCGGTCGACCAGCGTGAGATCCGGCACCACCTTCGGGAAATTCTCCGTGTACGACTGCAGTACGGGGGCGAGGTTGTGCAGGCCGAACACGACCGGCGCCACGATGCGCAGCGTGCCGACCGGCTCGTGATTGCGCGCGACGACCATCTGCTCGACGTCCTCGAGCTCGTCGAGGATCTGGCGGGCACGCTCCAGATAGACCTGACCCGACTCCGTCAGGGAGAGGCTGCGCGTGGTGCGGTTAAGCAAACGCGTGCCGAGCCGGCCTTCCAGATCGGCGACATGGCGCGTCGCGACCGCGTTGGAGATATCCATTGCGCTCGCGGCCCGCGCGAAACTGCCGAGATCTGCAACCTTGACGAACACGCGCATCGACTGCAAATGATCCATAAACGACTCCTGCCGCTGTTACAACTTCAAAAAGATGAAGCAAATGCGTAATTCTCCTACGACAGCGGAAATGATGCAGAGTTGCTCAACAACGGGCCGGTTGACGATAAAAATAGTCAAAAATCCTCGCCTTCCGCGGATAGTTGATCCAATTATTCTGCTGCGAGCAACAATTGGGTGAACCTCGTCGAGTAAACGGCCGAATCAGGAAGGACGTGTTTGATGCGACACAACAGCGCACCCTTGCGCACGGCGCGCGAGCAGTGCCGGGGGTGGCTGGCGCCCATTGCGGCGGAGCGTAACAACCTGTTAAAAAGACCCCACGAAGGCGGCCGGCGTAGCATCATGTCGGCCCCGGCCGGGCGGAACAGGTGCGCAAGATGCGCCGCCGCCCGTGCCCGCTTTCAACGCGCGACACCCCGTTCACCATGAAAATTGCCATCCTCGACGACTACCAGGACGCCGTCCGCAAACTGAACTGCTTCGAGATGCTCGCCGGCCACGACGTAAAGGTCTTCAACAATACGGTGCGCGGCTTGGGACAGCTCGCCAGCCGTCTGGCGGAAGTCGAGGCGCTCGTGCTGATTCGTGAACGGACCCCGATTACCTCGCAGTTGCTCTCGAAGCTGCCGAACCTGCGCATGATCAGCCAGACCGGCCGCGTGTCGAGCCACATCGATCTCGACGCGTGTACCGACCGCGGCATCGCGGTGCTCGAAGGCACCGGTTCGCCCGTCGCGCCGGCCGAGCTGACCTGGGCGCTCGTGATGGCCGCCCAGCGCCGCATTCCGCAGTACGTCGCGAACCTGAAGCAGGGCGCCTGGCAGCAGTCGGGCCTGAAGACGTCGGCGCTGCCGCCGAACTTCGGCCTCGGCCAGGTGCTGCGCGGCCAGACGCTCGGCATCTGGGGCTACGGCAAGATCGGCCGGCTCGTCGCCGGTTACGGCAAGGCGTTCGGGATGAACGTGCTGATCTGGGGCCGCGAGCATTCGCTCGAGGCCGCGCGCGCCGACGGCTACACGGCCGCCGAGAGCCGCGAAGCGCTGTTCGAGCAGAGCGACGTGCTGTCGCTGCATCTGCGCCTGCACGACGACACGCGCGGGATCGTGAAGCAGGAAGACCTGATGCGGATGAAGCCGACGTCGCTGCTCGTCAACACGAGCCGCGCCGAGCTGCTCGAGGAAAACGCGCTCGTCAACGCGCTGTCGCACAACCGGCCGGGGATGGTCGCGATCGACGTGTTCGAAAGCGAGCCGATCCTGCAGGGCTACAGCCTGCTGCGGATGGAAAACGTGATCTGCACGCCGCACATCGGCTACGTCGAACGCGAAAGCTACGAACTGTATTTCAGTGCCGCATTCCGCAACATTCTCGCGTTCGACGACGGCGACATGTCGAGCGTCGCCAACCCCGAAGCGCTGACGCCGATCCGCAAGCGCTGATCGCGCGGGCCGCGCGCGTCGCGTGGCCCCGTTGCCCGATTCCCGCCGTCAGGCGGCCACGCGGCCGCCCGTCATCGCGTCGACGCGCGTGAGGAAGTGCTCGCCGTCGCGCCGCCCGAGATCGTACGCATGCCGCATCTGCGACGGGCTCGTGTAATCCCAGCTCGAAATCGGCACCTTGCTCGACGGCTGCACGTACAGCCGCCGCTGGTCGCCATGCGCGACCGTGAACATCTGCGGACGCGGATACAGCCGCGTGACGAGCACCAGCACGTCGCCCGGAGACGGATCGAGCGCATCGACCGGCACGTTGTCGACCATCCCGCCGTCGAGCACCGGCCGGCCGCCGCGCCGCAGCACCGGCGTGAACGGCGGCGTGCAGGACGACTGGAGGATCAGGTCGGCGAGTTCGTCGACGTGCGCGCAGGCCTGCGCGCGCACGAATTCGGGCCGAAAGCCGAGCGTGCGCCCGAGCGTCGGGTGCAGCGTCTTGCGCACGTACTTCTCGATGTTGTACGCGACGAGGCCGGCCGCGACTGCGCTGCGCGCACCGAGCCAGCGCGGCACGTGCGACACGCCGATGCGGATTTCCGGCGCCGCGGCGAGCTTCGCGAACGGCTCGCCGTAGATGTCGAGCAGCGCCTGACGATAGATCCGGTAATGCGGAAACACCGGCTCACGCCCGAACAGGTTGCCCCAGTACGCATTCTTCCGGTTGTGGCGCAGCGCCTCCTCGTAATAGCGCATCACCCATGCGGCGTCGCGTGTATACAGCATGCAGGCGGTCGCCGCGCCGGCCGAGATGCCGGTGATCACCCGCGGGCGCAGGCCGAGGGCCGGCTGCGCGACGTCCCAGAAGCCGGCCTGCCACCAGCACCGATTGCCGCCGCCCGCAAAGACGATCTGGTCGAACATCGCGCCGCTCAACTGAGGAGCGCGTAGGTCGACGTCGCGTGGACGGCCATTTTGCCGTCCTCGTCGAACAGCTCGACTTCGCCGAACACGAGGTTGCGCCCCATCCGCAGCACGCGCGCGGTGACGAGCACGTCGCCCTTGCGCACGGGACGCATGAAGTTCGTGTTCAGCGACACCGTCGTCATCGGCCGGAATTCGCCGAGCGCAGCCGAGATCGCGACCACCATCGCGGTGTCGGCGGCCGCCGTGAACACCTGGCCGCAGATCACGCCGCCCGAATGGCGGAACTCGCCGGAAAACGGCAGGCGCAACGTGACGCTGTCGTCGCCGATCGACACGGGGACCAGACCCAGCGAGCGGACCCACGGGGCCAGCAGGCGATCCAGCAATTCGCGGACTGCGTTTTCGTCCATCTTCGAATGTCCAGAAAACGTTGCGCGACCGCCGCGCAACGCGTGTGGCGTCATCATACCGGGAGCGCGCAAACTGCGACCGCTCGTTACTGCGCCGGCAACCGCCGCCGGCGTGACGAAATATTTTCGGGAAATTCGCAGAAAGGGCTTGCCATGTCCCGAAAACCCCGGCATAATCTTTCTTCTGTTGGGGGCGTTAGCTCAGTTGGTAGAGCAGCGGACTCTTAATCCGTAGGTCGAGTGTTCGAGTCACTCACGCCCCACCAGGAATTTCAAAGGCCGGTTAGCGAAAGCTGACCGGCCTTTTCCGTTTTGGCGCGCCGTATTCGCAGCGCGCGCCTTTCGCGGTACGCCGCCGCACGCCCGTCGCGCATCGTTTCCGCTAGAATCGTCCGACAAATATCACACGACCGGCGCGGGGTTCGTCATTTGCCCGCCGGCACTGAGAGAACATGGGACGTCAGACATGGAAGCATGTGAACGAGACGCGACCATTCAGAGGGCATGGTTGCGCCGATATCGGCCTGTCCGTCGCGATGGGCCGCTCACCCGGGCCGGCCCCGATCCGCGCGACGCCAGAACCGGATCGCGTCATGCCGGGTAAGGACGCGCTGGTCGCACTGATGATCGGTGTCGTGCTGTTCGTGCTGGCCGGCGTGCTCGCCGTCACGGCCGGCCGGGAACCCGACCGCCTGGTCCGCGCGCCGGGCACGGTCGTGCGCATCGTCCAGGACAGCGATGCAATGCGCGCGTACCGGCCGATCGTCGCGTATCTCGCGAACGACGGCCGGCGCCGCGAAGTCGCCGGCAATACTGCATCCGCGGTGCCCGCGTACGACATCGGCGAGAACGTCGACATCCTGCTCGACCCCGACCACCCGGAGCGCCCCGCGCTGATCGACGATTTTGCGCAACGCTGGCTTCCGGTGGCCGTGCCGGCGCTGCTCGCCGTCGCGTCGTTCGCCATCGGCGGCCTGCTGCTCGCGGGCGAGCGACGCCGCCGGCAGTCGGGCCCGGCGCCGCGCCACGTCGAACGCAAGCCGGCACGGCGCCGCTGGGATGTCGCGATCGCGCTGATTCCGATCGCGATCGGCACGGGTTTCCTCGCCGGCGCCGGCGCGGCCGGGCTGCGTCAGTGGCAAATCGTCCACCACTATGCGCGTTCGACCGGCCATGTGGTCGAGATCGCGAAAAACGGGCGGCCGTCGCGGTCGCGCACGTCGCTGTATTCGGCCATCGTCGCGTTCACGACCGACAGCGGGCGGCTGATCACATTCGCCCAGGGCTCCGCGGCGTCGCCTCCGGGCCTCCACAAAGGCGATGCGGTCGACGTGCTGTACGATCCCGTCACGCCCGAGCGTGCGCTCGTCGATCGCTTCTGGGATCGCTGGGGCCTCACGGCCATCCTGTTCGCGATCGGCGCGCCATTCCTGGCGGCCGGGCTGTTCGCCGCCGCGACGTTATGGCCCGACCATCGGCCGCACGAAGCCGAGGCCGCTCGATGACCCACGCGCGGCGCGGTGCGGCAACCGCCGCGCCGCGCGTCACCGCTCCCTGAACGCCTCCACCTTCGCGCGGTTCCCGCACGTGCGCATGTCGCACCACCGCCGCCCGACGCCGCGGCCGCGATCGACGAAGAACCACGTACACCGGCCGCATTGCCGCACGCGCGCGAAATCGTCGCTGCGCATCAGATCCTCGAAACCGAGCGCAGCCGCATCGATCCAGCGCGACGCAGCGCGCGCGTCCGGTCGCCACGCGAAGCGGCCGCCAACCGCATCGAACGCACTCCGCCCGATCGCCTCGCGGATCGCCAGCGCAAGCCGCTCGGCAGCGCGCGCGCCCGCGCCGCCGCCGCCCGCGGCCGTCAGGTGCACGATCGCGGCGTACGCGTCGTCGCGAAAGCGGTGCAGCGCCGCCAGCTCCTCGGGGCCATCCTGGCGCGGATGACGCAGCAGCCGCGCCAGATCGTCGGGCGCCAGCAACCCCGCTTTCCCGGCCCACGCACGCACGGCCGGCCAGTCGACGAGTTTGTCCTCGTCGCGCGTCTTGCCCGTGTCGGCCACCGTGTTGAGGAAGTCGAGCGCCGGATGGCCGCCGACGAAATCGGCCGCGCGCCATTCGTGCCCGTGCCGTGCCGGGTCGGATCGAGTAACCATTTATTTGCACCTATCGGTTTCATATCCGGAAAATCCGGCGTAACCTGTTAACAACCAAAACAGGTTAGCACGGAGAAGCCGATGCTCGAACTCCCGAACCGCTTCAATTTCGAAGGCCACCGGATTGCATGGGGCACGCTCGGCGAAGGCCCGCCGCTCGTGCTCGTGCACGGCACGCCGTTTTCGTCGCAGGTATGGCGCCGGATCGCGCCGTGGCTCGCGCGGCGCCATCGCGTGTATGTCTACGACCTGCTCGGCTACGGCCAGTCCGACATGCCGGACGCGGACGTGTCGCTCGGCCGCCAGAACGCGCTGTTCGGCGCACTGCTGAACGAATGGACACTCGCGCGGCCGCGTGTGCTCGCGCACGACTACGGCGGCGCCACGGTGCTGCGCGCGCACTTCCTCGACGGCATCGCGTATGCGGATCTCACGCTCGTGAACCCGGTCGCGATCGCGCCGCAAGGGTCGCCGTTCGTGCGTCACGTCGCGCAGCACGAAGCCGCGTTCACCGGCCTGCCCGCGTACGCGCACCGTGCGCTCGTGTCGGCCTATATCGGCCAGGCGGTCGCACGACCGCTGAGCGACGAAGCACTGTCGATCTACCGTGCACCGTGGCTCACGCCGGCCGGCCAGGCCGCGTTCTACCGTCAGATCGCACAGATGCGCCAGCGCTACATCGAGGAAGCGGAAGCCCGCTACGCGCCGCCGGACTTTCCGGTGCGCATCGTGTGGGGCGAGGACGACGCATGGATTCCGCTCGAGCAAGGGCAGGCGCTCGCCGATCGCGTCGCGAACGGCAAGCTGATCCGCGTCCCGCACGCGGGCCATCTGGTTCAGGAAGATGCGCCGGAGGCGATCGTCGCCGCGGTGCTCGACGCGCACGCGCCACGCTGACCGCCAGCCACCTCGCGTCGCGTCGTCAGAACACCGGCACGCCTTGCGCGAGCGTCGCGACGAACTTCGCGGTACGCGGGTCGCGCGGCCGGCCGAACAGGTCGCGCGACGCGCCGGCTTCGACGATGCGGCCATCGGCGAGGAACACCGCATCATGCGCGATCGACGCGGCCAGGCGCAGGTCGTGCGTGGCCATCAGCATCGTCGTGCCTTCCCGCGCGAGCTGGCGCAGCACCTCGACCACTTCGACGGACAGTTCCGGATCGAGCGCCGATGTCGGCTCGTCGCACAGCAGCACCTGCGGAGACGGCGCGAGCGCGCGCGCGATCGCCACGCGCTGCTGCTGTCCGCCCGATAGCGTGGCCGGCCATGCGTCGGCCTTGCCCGCGATGCCCACCTTGTCGAGCAGCGCGAGCGCCCGCTGGCGCGCCTGCTCGCGCGGCCAGCGCTGCACGGTCACGAGCCCCTCCATCACGTTCTGCACGACGCTCAGGTGCGGAAACAACTGGAAGTTCTGGAACACCATGCCGGTCTGCCTGCGCACCGCGAATACCGCGTCGCGCGACGGCCGGCGCCCCGGCACGAATGCGATGCGCGCATCGCCGACCGCGAGCGCGCCCGCCTCCGGCACTTCGAGCAGGTTCACGCAGCGCAGCAGCGTGCTCTTGCCGCTGCCGGACGGGCCGATCAGCGCCGTTACGCTCCCCGGCTGCAATGCGAGGTCGATTCCGCTCAACACGCGATGCGAGCCAAACGACTTGTCGATGCGCTCGAGACGGATCATCGCAACTCCGCGTGGAACAGCGCATGCCGGCCGAAGCGGGTTTCGAGGCGACGTTGCAGCGTGGACAGCACCGAGCTGAACAGCAGATAGATCAGCGCGGCTTCGGTATAGAGAATCAGCGGCTCGTAGGTCACGGCCGCGATGCGCTGCGCGGCCTGGAAGATCTCGGGTACCGTCAGCACGGCCGCGAGCGACGTGTCCTTCACGAGCGAAATGAACGAATTCGACAGCGCGGGCAGCGCGACGCGCGCGGCCTGCGGCAGGATCGCGCGGCGCAGCGCCTGCGCGCGCGTCATCGACATCGAGTACGCGGCCTCCCATTGCCCCTTGGGGATCGATTCGATCACGCCGCGAATCACTTCCGCGTTGTACGCGCCGACGTTCAGCGAGAAGCCGATCACGGCGGCCGTCAGCGGATCGAGCACGATGCCGACGCTCGGTAGCCCGTAGAAGATCACGAACAACTGCACGAGCAACGGCGAGCCGCGGAACAGCCAGATATAGAAACGCACGACGGCCTGCGCCCAGCGCGGCCCGAACAGCCGCGCGAGCGCTGCGCCGAACGCGAGCAAAAGGCCGATCGCGAACGACGCGAGCGTGAGCGGAACCGTAAACACGAGCCCTGCAACGAGCAGGGGGCGCAGCGATTCCGCCATCAGGTGCAGCCAGGCCGGCATCGTTCAGCCTCGCGTCACGGCTGCGACACGTCGCGGCCGAAGTACTTCTGCGAGATCTTCGCGTAGGTGCCGTCCGCCTTGATGTCCGCGAGCGCCTTGTCGATCGCGGCCACCAGCGCGGGGCTGCCCTTGCGCAGCAGCACGCCGGACGCGTCGCCCGCGCCGCTCGTGTCGGTCGCCGCGATCTTCAGTTTCGCGTCGGGCTTGTGCTTGCGGAAATCGAGGTACGACAGCGAATCGTTGATCGTCGCATCGACGCGTCCGGACGTCAGCAGGTCGATCGATTCGTTGAAGCCCTGCACGGGCACCACGTCGGCGCCGTGCGCGGCCGCGAGCTTGCCGAAATTGCTGGTCAGCGTGTTCGCGGATTTCTTGCCCTTCAGGTCGTCGAACGAGCGGATCGTCGTGTTGTCCGCGCGCACGATCAGCACCGCGTGCGACGTGATGTACGGCGTCGAGAAATCGTATTTCGCCTTGCGCGCGTCGGTGATCGACACTTCGTTCACGACCGCGTCGTAGCGGTTCACGTCGAGACCCGCGATCAGCCCGTCCCATTTGCCTTCGACGAACTGCGGCTTCACGCCGAGACGCTGCGCGATCGCGGTCGCGATGTCGACGTCGAAGCCCGTCAGCTTGCCCGTCTCGTCGTGGTACGTGAACGGCGCGTAGGTGCCTTCGGTACCGATGCGGAACACGCCGGCCGACTTGATCTGCGACAGGTCGTCGGCAGCCAGCGCGCTGGTGGCCGCGGCGGCCTGCAGCAGCGCGACGACCAGGATGGAGCGGAGGAATTTCATGGTGCGGACCCCGAATGATTGGAGAGAATCATCCCGCCGGCACGCCTGCGCCGTTCGAGAGGTCCGCGAATTCTACCGATGCGGGAAGGCCCGGCAAAAACGCAAATCGGCTAACGATATGAGCCGATCGAATAACGCCCGCACCAGCTGCCATGCCGGCCCGGGCCCCTTACACGTCGCTTACCATGGCAACGAATACGTCTTCGTGTTCGTGAAGCTCTTCATCGCTTCCTGCACACCCTCCTTGTATCCGAGCCCCGAATCCTTCACGCCGCCGAACGGCGTCAGCTCGAGCCGATAGCCGGGCACCTCGCGCACGTTCACGCTGCCGACTTCGAGCTCGGTGATGAAGCGCGTGATGTGGTCGAAGCGGTTCGTGCACACCGACGACGACAGCGCGTAGTCGGTGCTGTTCGACATCCGGATCGCTTCGTCGATGTCGCGAAAGCGCAGGATCGGCGACACCGGCCCGAAGGTTTCATGCTTGACCAGCGGCATGTCGGGCGTCACGCGATCGACGACGGTCGGCGAATACAGCGCGCCGTCGCGCACGTTGCCGACCAGCAGCCGCGCACCGCGCGCGATCGCGTCGTTCACCTGCTGCTCGCAGAACCGCGCGGCCGCTTCGTCGATCACGGTGCCCATGTCGACCGACGGATCGGACGGGTTGCCGTACGACCATGCGCGCGTCTTCTCGACGACGAGTTCCGTGAAGCGATCGGCCACTGCCTCGTGCACGAGCATCCGCTTGATCGCCGTGCAGCGCTGCCCCGAATTCCTGTACGAGCCCGACACCGCGAGCGTGCTCGCCTCGTCGAGATCAGCGTCTTCCATCACGATGATCGGATCGTTGCCGCCGAGTTCGAGCACCGCGCGCCGATAGCCCATCCGCGCGGCGATCGATTTGCCGATCGACACGCCGCCGGTGAACGTGATCAGGTCGATCGCCGGGTTCGTGATCAATTCGTCCGCAATGTCCTTCGGGTCGCCGGTGATCACCTGCAGCATCTGCGGCGGCAAGCCGGCTTCGTACAGGATGTCCGCGAACAGGTAGCACGACAGCGGCACCTTCTCCGACGGCTTCACGACGATCCGGTTGTTGGTCGCGACCGACGGCACGACCTTGTGCGCGACCTGGTTCATCGGGTGGTTGAACGGCGTGATCGCCGAAATCACGCCGAGCAGCGGGTCGCGCTGCGTGTACACGCGGCGCTTCTTGCCGTGCGGCGTCAGATCGCACGAGAAGATCTGCCCGTCGTCCTTCAGCACTTCGCCGGCGCCGAACGTCAGCACGTCGGCCACGCGGCCCGCTTCGTACGTCGAATCCTTGATGCACAAACCGGCCTCGGCCGTGATCAGCGCCGCGATCTCCGCGGTGCGAGCACGCACGATGTCGGCCGCGCGGCGCAGGATCGCCGCGCGATCGTGGCGCGTGAGCGTCGGCCGGTACGCACGCGCGACCGCGAATGCGCGGCGCACGTCGTCGAGCGTCGCCTTCGGCACGGTGCCGACCAGTGCGCCGTCGTACGGGTTGCGCACGTCGATCACCGCATCCCGCTGAATCCGCTCGCCGTCGATTCGCAGTGCCTCGCGACGAATCTCGCGCACCGCCGTCGATGCTGCAAAGGCGTTCATGCCTGTATCTCCCCACGGATGCGCGTGCATCACTGCAGATGGTTGAGCGCGATATCGATGATGTCGAAGTTGCGCAGCCGCGCGCGGCCCGCGACGTCGGTCGCGACCGGCTTGCTGAAGATCAGTGGCACGATCTGCTCGGAGATCCCGCCGTGCGAGCGCAACGGCACGTCGAGGCCGGACAGATCGTGCTTGATGCGGCGCGTGCCGAGCACGACGTCCTGCCTGGAGATCACGATCAGGTCGCCCATCCGCGCGGGCGGCAGCTCGAAGCGCGCGCAGCCTTCGGCGCCCGTCAGCACGACGTCGATGCCGTCGACCGCGGCGAGCCGCGCGCGCAGCGCTTCGGCATCGGCCGTTGCCGGCACATAGACGGTCGCGAACGAACCGAGCGCACCATGGTGCACGACGTACGGATCGGTGATCGGCAGGATCACGCGCGCCGCATCGTGGCCGAGCCATTCGTCGAACAGTTCCTGCAGGTAGACGACGTTCGGCTCGCCGGTCGCGTCGTCGTGCTTCGCGTTCATCCCGTGATCGGCGGTGATCGCGACGATCGCGCCGAGCTCGTCGAGGCGCTTCAGGTACGTGTCCATCATCGCGTAGAACGCGTTCGCGCCTTCCGTGCCTGGCGCGCACTTGTGCTGCACGTAGTCGGTGGTCGACAGGTACATCAGGTCGATCGGGCGCGTCTCGAGCAGGCGCACGCCGGCCGCGAACACGAATTCCGACAGCGCCGCGCTGTACACGCTCGGCACCGGCTTGCCGACCAGCTCCAGCACGTTGTCGATGCCGTTTTCCTCGACGCTCGCTTCGTCGGCCTTTTCCGACGAGAAGCAGATGCCCTTCAGCCCCTTGCCGAGCAGACGGCGCAGCTTGTCCTTCGCGGTGACGACCGCGACGCGCGCGCCCCGCTCGGCGAAGGCCGCGAGCACGGTGGACGCGACGAGGTACTTCGGATCGTTCATCAGCACCTCGGCGCCGGTGTCGCGATCGTAGAAGTAGTTGCCGCTGATCCCGTGGATCGCCGGCGGCACGCCGGTCACGATCGACAGGTTGTTCGGGTTCGTGAAGCTCGGCACCACGCATTCGCCCTTCAGTGCCGTGCCGGGCTTCAGCAGCGTGCGCAGGAACGGCGCGACGCCCGCCTCGGCGGCCTCTTCCAGATATTCATACGCGCAGCCATCGACGCAGACGACCACCACGGGCCGGCTCATCCAGTTGTAGCGACGGCCGTTCACTTCCACGGAGACGGGCGTTTCAGTCATGACGTTCATTCCTTTTCCTGTCGAAGCTGTGAGCCGTCGGCGCCCGAGCCGCGCCGAAGGGGTGTTTCGATGCTTGACATTAAAATGGACGATTTGTAGATTGTCAACAACATGCAAAAAGCAGGAAGCAAGGCGATGGCGCCCGGACGATCCGAATGACGACTTCAAGCGGTGTTATCAGGAGGTCAAAAAGGGCGACTACATTCCGTATCCGGGCAAGCGGACCGAAGGTGCAGACGCTCCGCGTCGGCTGCATCGGTCGCGTCGGCGAAGCCGCGATTCCGCGCGCTGTCGCGGCGATCGCCGACACGCTGAAGGCGATGGATGTGCGCCGCAGCCGCCTATCGGCCGAAGCGGCTGCATGACGATGTGACGCGACGTACCGACCGCATACGCATGCGGCCGCCCGTTTTTCCGGCTGTGCGCCGCACGGCCCTTTATCGACGAATGCTCCGATGCGCCCCTTCTGGATCGAACAAGCACTGTTCAACGACGGCGATCTCGCCCCCGCGCTGCAAGGTGCGACGCAGGCCGCCGTGTGCATCGTCGGCGGCGGCTTCACGGGCCTCTGGACCGCGATCCAGGCGAAGCGGCACAACCCCGCGCTCGATATCGCGATCCTCGAAGCCGACCTGTGCGGCGCCGGCGCGAGCGGCCGCAACGGCGGCTGCCTGCTCACGTGGTCCGCGAAATTCCTGACGCTGCGGCGCCTGTTCGGCGAAGCCGAGGCGATCCGGCTCGTGAGGGCGTCGGAAGCGGCCGTCCAGCACATCGCCGACTTCTGCCGCACGCACGGCATCGATGCGGAACTGCGGCTCGACGGCACGCTGTACACCGCGACGTCGCGCGCGCAGGTCGGCACGCTCGCGCCGGTGCTCGACGCGCTCGCCGCGTGCGGCATCCACAGCTACGAACATCTGCCGCCCGCCGAAGTCGCGCGCCGCTCGGGCTCCGCACGCAATCTCGACGGCGTGTACTCGCCGATCGCCGCGACCGTGCATCCCGGCAAGCTCGTGCGCGGCCTGCGCCGCGTCGCGCTCGATATGGGCATCCGGATCTACGAGCGCACGCCGCTCGTCGACTTCACGCCGGGGCAGCCGGCCGCCGTGCAGACGCCGTCCGGCAGCGTGCACGCAGGCAAGCTGGTCTTCGCGATCAACGCGTGGATGGCGAGCCGCTTCCCGCAGTTCGAACGCACGATCGCGGTCGTGTCGAGCGACATGGTGATGACCGAGAAATGCCCGGCATTGCTGGAGCGGACGGGGCTCGTGGACGGCGTGTCGGTGCTCGATTCGCGGATCTTCGTCTACTACTACCGCACGACGGCCGACGGGCGGCTGATGCTCGGCAAGGGCGGCAACACGTTCTCGTGGCGCAGCCGCATCGCGCCCGTGTTCGACCGGCGCTCGCCGTACGAGGCGCAGCTCACGCAGAGCCTGCGCGCATTTTTTCCGTCGCTTGCGGGCGTGCCGATCACCGCAAGCTGGAACGGGCCGTCGGACCGCTCGGTAACGGGCTTCCCGTTCTTCGGCCGCCTCGACGACGCGCCGAACGTGTTCTACGGCTTCGGCTATTCGGGCAACGGCGTCGGGCCGACCTACATGGGCGGGCAGATCCTGTCGTCGCTCGTGCTCGGCCTCGACAACGCGTGGACGCGCAGCCCGCTCGTGCGCGGCCCGCTCGGCCGGTTTCCGCCGGAGCCGATTCGCTATGTCGGCGCGCATGTCGTGCGCAATGCGATCCGCCGCAAGGAGCGCGCGGAAGACGAGAACCGGCAGCCGTCGGTCGTCGATACGTGGCTCGCGAAGTTGGCGAGTGCGGCGGGGAAGGCGGACAAGGCGTAACGGGCGGGGCGAATGCGGCGAGAAACGGGAGAGGCCGGCGGCTCCCCGGCACCATCATGTCGCCAGCCTCTGTCGAATCCGCACATCGACCGAACAACAGGTGGGGAAATCCCGCTAATAGAAAAAGTCCGATTCCAGGCGCCGCTTTTGTTTCGAAACGCAAAATCCCCCATGAGGACAATCACGCATCGACAAGACATGTCCCAGCTAAAATAAAACTTATAAAACGGCGCACCAATCCATACGCTTTATTTTTGTCATTTCATTATCTCGATTTTATTATCAAAAACAGCATGATAGGATTCAAACAATCCGAAAAATAGAATCCCGCCTTTTCTTTCATGCACTCATCAACAACCATTGAAATCTTGATTAGCGATTCCCGATCCGTCTCGAGAGGGTCGCAGTTCGGACATGTCGCGATTGCAGTCGATGGGGTCGTATATGGCCGAGCGCACCCGGGATGGGACGTAGATAGCATCCTGAACTACTTAAATCGCCAGCAGACCAAGATGCAACGCGATACGATCGGCTATCTCCTTCATACATCCAGGGATGAGAAAAGGATCATCGTTTCCGAGATAAAACGCCGGCTACACGAAAACAAACCATACTCTCTCGTCGACAACAATTGCTCCTCGAACATAGCCGAAGTACTTGGCAAAGCGGGAATTCTGGCTCACGACCCGAGATGGCAACTCCCGAGTATCATAGCGCCTGCGGATTTGATGACCGGTCTGCGCCATTCGAAACGCCTGATTGGAATCCGACGGTATCCGAAAAAATGACACGCCTGCTGCTAGTTGTCGCGCTCACGATGATGATCGGTGCGTGCTCGAAATATAAAGACGAGAAATGGGCGGCACTTCGTGACATGCCAGCCTTCGCCGAGCCAAACGACGACAGAACGCATCCGATCTTCACGGTCAGGAAAGGCGAATCCTGCGTCCCGGTGACGGATCGGGCTGCGAAGATTTACGCGTACACGCAAGTGCGCTGCGAATCCGGAACGGGTTGGGTACTCGACGACTTCTTTGATAAGCAGCGCGGCCAATGATCGGCGGCGAGCGATCATCGCATTCGGACGAACATCATCGATGTCCTGCGCAGAGCTGGCCGTCGGGCTCTGCCCTGCAACGGGGATGCGCCAGCCGGCATCTCTATCGAAGACCGTGATTCAGTTGGCCCACTCCGTGCGTCGTCAATGTGCGGTAACCGCTAACGCGGCAATTCACGCGCCCGCCTTCTCCCGCGCCGCCTTGCCCGTCGCGGGCAACCCCTGCTCATGCATGCGGCGCATCCGGGCGAGACCATGCGCGACGTGCTCGCGCACGAGCGCGACGGCCTTTTCCTCGTCGCCGGCCGCGAGCGCCTGGACGATCCTGTCGTGCTCGGCCGCCGACACCGCGATCGCATCCTCCTCGGCCTCGATCGCCGCCTGGCGCAGCAGGCCGAGCTGGCGCACGAGCCGCCGGTAGGTATCGACGAGATGCGTATTGCCGACGCCGACCACCATCGCGTCGTGGAACTGCACGTTCAGCTCGGTATAACGCGTGACGTCGTGCGCCTTCGCGGCGTCCTTCATCGACTGGACGATGCCCTTCAGCACCTTCAGCGTGTCGGGCGAGATGCGCTTCGCCAGCGCGCGCGCGACCGACTCGTCGAGCATCGCGCGCACTTCGTAGATCTCCTCGGCCTCGCGCAGCGGCACGACGCGCACGGTCACGCCGCGGTTCTTCTCGTTGCGCAGCAGGCCGGCCTGTTCGAGCGCGCGGAACGCTTCGCGCACCGGGCCGCGCGACACGTTCAGCTTCGTCGCGATATCGACTTCGTTGAGCTTTTCGCCGGGCGCGTATTCGCCGGAGACGATCGCGCGCTCGAGCATGTCCTGAACGATCATCGCGAGCGACTGGCTTTGCAGGAGTTCGATGGCGCTGAGCGCGTTCGGGGCAGTCATGGTCGGGCAGGCGGCGGAGCTGTCGGTGAAAACGGGGGCGCCGTATCGGCGAATGATCGTTGTATACCGTCGCCCCGGCATATTGTCCACAGTTTTCAGTCGCCAAAAGCCCATCCTGCGCGCCGGAGCGCAACCAACCTGCAACCGGCACGCCGCCGCCGTGCGGTACGCGGCGGGCGAACGCGCGCTGAGCCGCCGCGCGCTCGCCGTTCCCGCATGGTACGTGGCGCTTTTCCCGCGCCTTCCCTCGTTGTTTTCCTCGTGCCTTCCTTCTGTCGCGGCGCCGTGCGTCACTTCGGCAGCGCCGGAATCATCCATGTCAGCACGTGCTGCTGCAGGAACACCAGCACGCCGAGCAACAGCGTGAGAATCACGCTGTGCCAGAAGGTGCGGGCGAACACGACGCCCTCCTGCCCTTTCAGGTCCGTCGTCGACACACCCGTCGCGATGTTCTGCGGCGAGATCATCTTGCCCATCACGCCGCCCGACGAATTGGTCGCGGCCATCAGCACCGGATCGAGGCCGAGCTGCCGTGCGGCGACGACCTGCAGGTTGCCGAACAGCGCGTTGCCCGACGTGTCGCTGCCGGACAGGAACACGGCGATCCAGCCGAGCGACGCGGACACCAGCGGGAACAGCGCGCCCGTCGACGCGACGCCGGTGCCGAGCGTGTAGCTGATGCCCGAGTAGTTCAGCAGGTACGCGAGCCCGACGATCATCATCACCGTGACGATCGCGATCCACGTTTGCCGCCACGTCTTCACCACGCATTCGACGAACGCGCCGGGGCCGGTGCGCGTCAGCGCGGCCGTGATGATCGCCGACACGAGGATCGCGGTGCCGGTGCCGAGCGGCTGGAAATCCCAGATCGCCGCATACGGCTTGTGGTACAGCGACACGTACACGGCGTTGTGCAGGCCCGGCCACTTGATTTTCACGTCGCCGATCGCCGCGATGTTCGCGTGCACCCACACGATCACGACCACCGACACGACGAGCCACGGCAGCCAGCCGCCGAAGCCCGCGCGCGCGGCGCCGGCGGCGGCCGGCACGCTGCGCGCGAGCGCGTATTGCGGATCGGGCTGCGGCTTCCACACCTGCAGGAAGCCGATCGTCACGATCAGCGACGAGAGCGACGACAGCACGTCCGTGAGCTGGTAGCCGAGGTAGTTCGACGTGACGAACTGCGCAAGCGCGAAACTGCCGCCGGACACGAGCAGCGCCGGCCACAGCTTCGAGATCGAGCGCAGCCCGCCATACGCGCCGACCACGTAGAACGGCAGCAGCAGCGCGAAGAACGGCAACTGGCGGCCGACCATCTGCGCGAGCGTCGCGGGCGGCAGCGACGTGACCGCGCCGAGCACGGTGATCGGCACGCCGAGCGCGCCGAACGCGACCGGCGCCGTGTTGAACAGCAGCGTATAGGTGAGCGCTTCGAGCGCGGGGAAGCCGAGCGCGATCAGGAGCGCGCTCGTGATCGCGACCGGCGTGCCGAAGCCGGAAATCCCTTCGAGCAGACAGCCGAACGAGAACGCGACGACGAGCAGCACGAGGCGGCGGTCGTCGGGCAGGTTGTCGAGCATCCACTGCCGGAACTGATCGAAGCGGCCCGACTTCACCGCGATGTTGTACAGCAGCAGCGCGTTGAAGACGATCCACATCACCGGCACGACCGCGAGCGCCATGCCGGCGCCGACCGCGTTGAACGCGAGGCCGGCCGGCATCCCCCACGCGCCGATCGCGACCGCGAGGCCCGCGACGAGCCCCGCGAGCGACGCCTGCCACGCGGGGCGGCGCAGCACGCCGAGCGCGATCAGCGCGACCGCGATCGGGATCACGGCGACGAGAAACGACAGGAGCAGCGAGTGCGCGACGGGCGTCAACGGTTGCGCGAAGACGATGCCGGGCGGTAGGGCGTCGGTGGGATTCATCGTGTCTCCAGAGTCGACCCGAATTCGCATGTCGATGCGCCGGGTTCGGTACAAGGCGATGTCCTGCAGTCACGGCCGCGATCGGGCGCTTGCATGCGCAACGACGTTGCGCGGCCAACCGATCGGTCGCTTAAAAGAGGTTAGGAGGCGCGGCACGCTTGTACAAGGGGGAGAAGCCCGATGCGGGCGGCCCGCCGCACGATGGCCGGCAGATGGCGCGCCGCTGTCGCGCTCGACAGGAAACCCGTCGCGGCCGGCTCACCGGTGCGCGCAATGTTGCGCGACCGGAAAAGGTGACTGCCAGCCGCGACGATGTTTCGTTGGGCATCCGGACCCTAGACTGGCTGCATCGTTTCCGGCCGCGCCGGCGATGGCGCGGCGCCGGAACCTCACGGAGCACACACGATGAAGACGATGAAACACGCGGCATGCGCATTCGTGCTGATCGGCGCGGCGTTCGCCGCTCACGCGCAAGCCGCGTCGACGCTCACGCGCGCGCAGGTCCGCCAGGAACTCGTGGAGCTGCAGGCTGCCGGCTACCGGGCGAGCCTCGCAAGCAGTCCCGACTTTCCGGGCAACATGCAGGCGATCCTGCAGCGTGCCGCGCAGGCGCGCGGTGAAGGCGACGTGGCCGGTTACGGCGGCGCTGCCCGGGCCCGCACGGAATCGGGCAAGCCGGCGCTGCCGCACGTGGTCGATCGCGGCACGTACGCCCATCACTGATCGCCGATGGAACCGGATGGCCGTCGCATCGCGGCGTGGCGCAGCATTCTGCGCCGGCCGCGTGCGCGATCGTCACACGCTGAAGCGGTTCAGCGTATAGGCGCGATAGGCGGCGACGAATGCGTCGAACGATCCGGCCTCCTTCGCTTCGAGCTCGGCCTGCTCGGCGAGCGACTTCGCGGCGAGCGCCTGCTCGGTACGCAGCGTCTCGGCCGACGGCGGGCGCGCGCGGAAATGCGCGGCATGCGCTTCGCTCTGCGCGAGCGCGAACGCGAGGAACGACTGGCCGTTCTCGCGCATCGTGCGCAGCACGCGCGCGGATGGGGTGCGCTCCGGATCGGCGAGCTTCTCGCGCTGCGCGGCAATCGCGCGCGCATGCGCGTCGCCGCCGCGGATTTCGTCGAGCCGGCGACCGACGACCTCGATATCGGCCATCAGCTCGTCGGCCCACTGCTGCAGCGTGACCGACTGGCCGTCGCGCGTCAGCGTGAGCCCCGGCTTGCGGCCGTCCAGCGTCACGCTGCCGAAGTTCGCGTTCGCTTCCTTGTACGCGTCGCAATCAAGCGGCGCGCTTTCGTCGAGCGCGCACGCGAGCAGGAACGCATCGATGAAGCGCGCGGTCTCCAGCGCGATGCCGGTCGGTTCGAACGGATCGATGTCGAGGCAGCGCACTTCGATGTACTGCACGCCGCGCGACGCGAGCGCATGCAGCGGCCGCTCGCCCGAATACGTGACGCGCTTCGGCCGGATCGTCGAGTAGAACTCGTTCTCGATCTGCAGCACGTTCGTGTTGATCTGGATCCACTCGCCGTCGCGATGCGTGCCGATCGCCTCGTACGCCGGATACGGCTCGCTGACGGCCTTCGACAGCGCGTCGAGATAGCCGGGCAGCGTGTTGTAGTCGACGTGCAGCGCGGCCTGGGCCGTCGTATTCGAGTAGCCGAGATCGCTCATCCGCAGGCTCGTCGCATACGGCCGGTACAGCGTATCGGCGTCGAACGTGTCGAGCTTGTGCGGCTTGCCGCGCAGGAACTTCGTGTCGAGCACCGGCGACGCGCCGAACAGGTACATCAGCAGCCAGCTGCGGCGGCGGAAGTTGCGGATCTGCGCGAGATAGCGTTCCGACTGGTAATCGACGAGCGTCGCCGTGGATTCCTCTTCCGCATGCAGGCGCCGCCACACTTCCTCGTGCAGCGAGTAGTTGTAGTGGATGCCGGCGATGCACTGCATCGTGCGGCCGTAGCGATACGCGAGGCCGCGCCGGTACACCGTCTTCAGGCGACCGATGTTCGACGTGCCGTAGTCGGCGATCGGGATCTGGTCGTCGGCCGGCAGCAGGCCCGGCATCGAGTCGTTCCACAGGATCTCGTCACCGAGCGACGCATACACGTAGCGATGCAGATCGTCGAGGCGTTCGAGCGTGAGCGCGGCGTCGCGCTCCGCGGGCGTGATCAGTTCGATCAGCGCTTCGGAATAGTCGGTCGTCAGCGCCGGATGCGTGAGCGCCGAACCGAGCGCGCGCGGATGCGGCGTGAACGCGATCATCCCGTCGCGCGTCACGCGCAGGCTTTCCTTCTCGATGCCGCGCAGGCCGTCGGGCAGATGCTGCCGCGTCGGGCCCGAGCTCAGCGCGTCGAGGCGTTTCAGCAGCAGTTCGGACTGGCGGTAAGTCATGGTGTTCGACATGGAGACGCAAGTGCGTGACGGCCGCGCGCAGAACGCCGCGCGCGGCCGGCTGGATTGTTGGTCGCTTCGTTGGTAGCGGGCACTTTAACATCTCGCCGGAACCCGCGCTTGAGGTGGCGCCGGGTCCGGCGCACGGGCCTGAGCGGGCCACCGGACGGGCCGGACGCGCCAGTCCCGGCCTCCATCGCCGGTTCCGGACAACGCCGGTCGGCACGCCGGTCAGCGGAATTCGTCTGACGGACCGTGAACGGCGAACGCGTGGCGCGCGGGTGCAACCATGCCGCTGAATGGATCGGGAAGCGACGCGTGCGCGGACATCGCACGCGCAGCATCGGGGCGGCGCCGAATGCGTGGCATCGCCATGACGGGCCGCGTCACGCCTGCACTCGCCGCATGCCGGCATCGCGTGCGCAACGGGTTGCGGCACTGCCTGCTGGCGGTCGCACCCGGCCGGCCGCCGCAGTTACCCGCCGCGCGCGCCGCCCGCCCGGTCGGCCACTTCGTTCCACAGATGCAGCGCCGCATACGCGCGCCATGGCCGCCAGCCTTCGGTGCGGCGCTTCTGGCTGGTGAGCCGGTCGAGCGCCGGGTCGCGCGCGGCGATCGACTGCATCAGCACCAGATCGGATGCCGGCCACGCATCGGGGTCGCGCCACGCGCGCATCGCGATGTATTCGACGGTCCACGGGCCGATGCCGGGCAGATCGAGCCACGCGCGGCGCAGCGTCGCGAGATCGGCATGGGCGCGATCGACCGGCACGTCGCCGGCCGCCACCGCGCGCGCCACGCCGGTCAGCGCCGCCACGCGCTTGCCGGGCATCCCGATCTTGTCGAGATCGCACGCGGCCAGCGCGTCGGGCGTCGGGAAACGCCACGCGGGCGCGCCGTCGCCTTCATGAATCACGCGTTCGCCGGCCCGTTCGACGAGCCGGCCGACGATCGTCGTCGCGGCCTTCACGCTCACCTGCTGGCCGACGATCGCGCGCACGGCCAGCTCGAACCCCGACCATGCGCCCGGCACGCGCAAGCCCGGCGCGGCCTCGACGAGCGGCGCGAACCATGGATCGCGCGCGAGCCCGCCGCCGATCGCGGCCGGATCGGCGCCGAGGTCGAACATCGTCGCGACACGTGCGGCGAATGCGTCGTCGACGTGACGCGCGACCGCCCCTTCGACGGTCGCGATCAGGCAGTGCTTGCGCGGGTGCTTCGTGACGGTGAGCCGGCCGGCCTCGCCGTGCAGATCGACGATGCGGCGATACGCGCCGCCGGCCACCTGCTCGACGCCCGGAATCGCGCGCCCGCTGAAGAAGCGCAGCACGCGCGCCCAGTCGTACGGCGCCTTGTAGCGCAGTTCCATCTGCGCGGACGGCGGCACCGGGCCGCCGTTCGCGACAGACGTGATCGTTATCGTGTCGATGCTCAAACCGCACTGCCCTCCGTCTCGGCTTTGGCTTCATCGTTGTGAACATGGCGCGCCTCGGCCGCGAGCAGCGTCGCCTTGCGGCGTACGCCCCAGCGATAGCCGGCGAGCACGCCGCCCTTTTGCACGACGCGGTGGCACGGGATCGCGAGCGCAACCGGATTCGACGCGCACGCGGACGCGACCGCCCGTACCGCGCGCGGCGAGCCGAGCGCCTCGGCGATCTCCGAATAGCTGCGCGTTTCGCCGTACGGGATATGCGTCAGCGCTTCCCACACGCGCTGCTGGAACGCGGTCGGCGCGATGTCGAGCGGCAGGTCGAACGCGTGCCGCGTGCCGTCGAGATACGCGCGGATCTGCGCGACGAACGGCGCGAGCCGGGCCGACGATTCGACGAGTTCGGCCCGCGCGAACGCGCTCTTCAGCTCGACGACGAGCGACGCCGCGTCGTCGCCGAACGCGATCCGGCAGATGCCCTGTTCGGTCGCGGCGACGAGCACCGTGCCGAGCGACGTCGACGCGGTCGCGTAGTCGATCCGCAGGCCGGCGCCCTGGCGGCGAAACGCGGACGGCGCCATCCCGAGCTCGCGCGACACCGACGCATAGAGCCGCGACGGCGAGTTGAACCCCGCGTCGACGGCCGCCTGCGTGACCGGCTGGCCGTCTTGGAGCGCCTGCCGCAGCGCGGCGCCGCGCTGCGCGGCCTGGTACTGCCGCGGCGACACGCCGACCACGCGCTTGAAGAGCCGCTGCAGGTGGAACGGGCTCACGTGCACGGCGTCGCTCAACTGCTGCAGCGTGAGCCGCTCGGCGTGCGCGTCGAGCACCGCGCACGCGCGATTGACGATTTCCAGCTCGCGCGGCAGCCCTTCCGGCTGGCAACGCTTGCAGGGCCGGAAACCGGCCGCGCGCGCGGCCGCCGGATCGGTGAAAAAGGACACGTTCTCGCGGCGTGGCTGCCGCGACGCGCAGGTCGGGCGACAGAACACGCCGGTCGTGCTGACGCCATAGAAGAACGCGCCGTCCGCGTGCGGATCGCGCTCGGTCACGGCGCCCCAGCGGGCATCGTCGGTCGGATAGGCGGTTTTCATCTGAACCTCGCACTCTCTAGTGTAGATGGTGCCTACTCTAGCCATCGGCACATGCCGTCGCGCCCTGGATCTTGCTCTGTGATTCGTGTCGGCGAATCGGGGCCACATCCATAGGGATAAATGCGACGAAACGCGCGCGGCGGCTGCTCGCGCGCCGTTTCCGTCATCGTCCCGTCACCGTTTTGCTGCAGTGCGGATGCGACAAATCGCCGTCCTGACGTTTTTTTGCAATCGGAATATTGCGTCGCACCATCGCCGTGTGTATAGTTGGAACTGTCTCCTCCATGTCTCCTCCTGATATGGATTAAGCCCGTTCCGCTCTGCGCGAACGGGCTTTTTTTCGTCCGTCGATTGTGCCGCGTTCCGGCCGGCAGCGCAGGCGCGATGCGTCTACACTCGATGCTCGTCGACTGCGAAGGAGTCCCGCCCATGAAGCCCACCATCCGCGGAATCGATCACATCGTGCTGCGCGTGACCGACATGGCGGCCATGACGCGCTTTTACTGCGACGCCGTCGGCTGCCATGTGGAGAAGGAACAGCCCGATCTGGGCCTCGTGCAACTGCGAGCCGGCGATGCGCTGATCGACCTGCTGACGGTCGGCGGCCCGATCGACCGCCCCGACAGCGGCCCGCCCGGCGCCGGGCGCAACCTCGACCATCTGTGCCTGCGCGTCGAGCCGTTCGATCCCGACGCACTGATCGCCCATTTCGCCGCGCATGGCGCGCGGCCCGGCGCGCCGGCCGAACGCTACGGCGCCGGCGGCTACGGGCCGTCGATCTACCTGTTCGATCCCGAAGGCAACATGGTCGAATTCAAGGGGCCGCCGGCCGCGCTCGGCTGAACGCGGCCGACGCGCGAGCCGTTACGCGTCCGCGCGCGCCTTCAGCACCGCCCACTCGACCGCGACCGGATCGTGGTCCGCGCTCGAGATCCATGCGGCGCCGTCCTGCACCGTGCACTGCAGGCGCATCGTGCGCGCCGCGAGCCGCCCGAGCGCGGCCGCGACGCCGTCGGCGAGCGACAGCACCTGCACGTTGCGCAGCCGTTCGACCTTGCTGCGCACGCCCTGCCACCAGATATCCGACGTCTTGCCGCCGTACGCGATCACCGTGACCTGCCCGGCACGCCCGGCCGCCTTCGAGATGCGCCGTTCGTCGGGCTGACCGGCCTCGATCCACACGTCGATCGCGCCCGTCAGGTCCTTCTGCCACAAGTCGGGCTCGTCGACGTCCGACAGCCCCTTGCAGAATTCGAGCCGCTCGTGCGCGAACAGCGCGAACGCGACGATGCGCACCATCATCCGTTCGTCGGTTTCCGACGGATGGCGCGCCACCGTCAGCGCGTGATCGGCGTAGTAATGCCGATCCATGTCGGCGATTTGCAATTCGGCTTTGTAGATCGTGGATTTCAGCGCCATGCGGATACGGCCCGGGCGGGCATTCGGTTCGGTCGGGCCGTGATGATACCGAATGCGGGCCGTCCGGCGCGCGTCATGCGCGCCCCACAGCGCAACGGCCCGGCATTGGGCCGGGCCGCGTTCGGTTCGCGCCGCCGGCTCGTCGGGCCGGCGCGCTCGCGCGTCGTGCGACTGCGCGGGGAATGGACGGTTACTGCTTGACGAAGCGTGAATCGGCCCAGAGGCCTTGCTGGTCGCTGTTGTCGGCGCTGACGAACTGCACGTCGCCCTGATCGACCGACACCACGCGGAAGCGCTGGCCTTCCGGCACCGACAGGCAGCGGAAGTCGTCGAAATACTGCTGCTTCGCCTGCGACTTGCCGTCACGTTCGTGACTCAGTACGGAGTCCAGATTGTCTTTCGACAGGCAACCCCATGCGTTCTTCGTCAGTTGGATTTCCTGCTTCGGCTTGACGGCCGAATCGCCGCCGGCCTGGGCAATCGACACCGCGCAAAACGCGCCGACAAGGGCAAAAAGGACACCGGTACGCTTGATCATGTTCTGTCTCCAGGCTTGCGGGCACCAGGCTGGGTTAGCTATGTGTTTAAAGGTGATCGTGAACCCGCGTTTTTCACTTTAGAAGACCGGCAAACGATAGCAAGCACATTTGTTGTGCGACCGCAATAGCGGCGGATTGTCGCACCCCGTGCGCGGCCCGCTTTTCGCGGGCGGCGCGCGTCCGGCAAACGCTGCCGAATCGCGGACGGGCCCGCGCCGCCCGGCGGAAAGCGTTATCCGACAAGGCTTTCAGCGAAGTTACAATGCGGCGATTGAACGGTTTGGATAATCCATTTCGCTATTCGGCTCATTTTGATGCGTTGCACATAAAGTCATCCAAAATGATTCGACTTTTACCGCAGCGCGGCAGCGCCTTTACCCGATACAAGAAAAATGCCAGATATAGGCGCATCCGTATTTATCCGTAGGTCGCCGCCTCTATTCGGCGCGCTCGGTGCCCCGTCGCAAGCGCATTTCGTCCGTGTGGTGTTTACCCTGCTTTATTCAATCCGGTTTGCTGGCGCTCGAAATAATCGCGCTGGAAGATGCACATGCGATAAGCGTTGTGATACGCGCCATTTCCGAAAAATTCTTCCTTCAATTCGGCTTCGTGCTGGAATCCGCATTTCTCGTACACGTGGATCGCGGCCGCATTCGACGTATCGACGATCAGGTACAGCTTGCGCATGTTCAGCACCTTGAACGCGTATTCGATCGCGAGGCGCGTCGCCTGGCCCGCATAGCCGCGCCCTTGGCACTGCGGCGCGATGATGATCTGGAACTCGCCGCGGCGGTGGATGTAGTCGAGCTCGATCAGCTCGACGAGGCCGACCAGTTCGTCCCGCGCATCGACCGCGACGAAACGGCGCTCGCGCTGATCGTGCACGTGACGGTCGTACAGTTGCGACAGTTCCGAGAAGGTTTCGTACGGCTCCTCGAACCAGTAGCGCATGATCTTCGCGTCGTTGTTCAGCTCGTGGACGAAGCGCAGATCCTGGCGTTCCAGCGGCCGTAGCGCGAGCGTGTGGGTATCGTTCTGAAGTTGCATGTTGGTGTCCTTTTTGATGTCGCCGCATGCGCGGAATGCCTGCGGCGCGGCCGCGTTCCGGCCCGTTTCGCACTGTAAGAAATTGAACGCGGGCGAAGTTCAGAGCCTAGAATGGGAACAAGGGTTCCTGCCACCGCAAGGAGGCTATCGTGATCGAGCAAGTCATCCTCGGAATTTTCCTCGTGCTGCCGCTCGTCATCGTGGCTGCGCTGTTTTCCGACGAACTCTGGCAGGAGCATCGTCGCCAGCATCCGCGCGACGAGAACGCACCGCACATCGACTGGAAGCATCCGTGGCGCCGCGTGCGACGCGGGCATTGACTTCGATCATCGTCGATCCGCCGCATGCGCAGGGCCGGCCACCCCAGGCCGGGTAACATGCGGGCACGACCCTTGCGCTTCGATCCGATTACCGCCCCACCCGCGAGACACCGACGTGAACGACAAGCCCGCCCTTCCTCCGCACGATATCCCGAACGAAACGATCGACCTGCAGATCGCCGATGTGCTGGCGGCCGTCTGCTATCCCGCGAACAAGGATGCGATCGTCGATGCCGCACGCGACGCCGGCGCCAGCAACGAAGTGCTGGCGATGCTCGACGGCCTGCCCGAACAGGACTACGCGGACGTCGACGCCGTCACGCGCTGGATTGCCGGCAACTTCGGCCCGGGGCTCGGCATTTGAGC
The DNA here is from genome assembly GCF_002925705.1 of Burkholderia anthinoferrum. Classification (NCBI taxonomy): domain Bacteria; kingdom Pseudomonadati; phylum Pseudomonadota; class Betaproteobacteria; order Burkholderiales; family Burkholderiaceae; genus Burkholderia; species Burkholderia anthinoferrum. The sequence goes on along the minus strand of NZ_LFZP01000003.1, from coordinate 48,197 downwards.
GGATGCCAATAACGCGATAGGATCGGGCCGCACCGGTCGCGCCGCGATCGGGGAGCGCGCCGCCCGGCGCAAGATCGGGCGTTTCGCGCGCGTGCCCGGGGGACTCCATGGAAGGCATCCTGATCCAGCACACGACGCAACGTCAGCTGTGGTTCGGCGCGCTGACGGCGCTCGTCATCCTGCTCACGCTCGGGATCGCCGTGCCGCACGCGAACGTCGCGCTGCCGGCCGTCGAGCCGTTCATGCCGATGTGCGCGCTCACCGTGTTCACGACCGCGAGCATCGCGGCGTTCTTCCTCGGCGCGCAGTTCACCGTGACGCGCCAGCCCATGCTCGGTGCGCTCGGCGGCGCCTATGCGTTCACCGCGCTCGCCGTCGCGCTGCAGTTGCTGACCTTTCCCGGCGTGTTCGCGCCGCACGGCCTGCTCGGCGCGCGCCCGCAAAGCGCCGCATGGATGTGGGTCTTCTGGCATGCCGGCTTTCCGTGCTTCGTGATGGCCGCGCTGTTCGCGCGCGAGCGGCTGACGCGCGCGCCGGTCGGTGCAAAAGAAACACGCCGCTGGACGCTCGCGCTCGTCGGCGGCCCGGCCGTCGCGGCGGCGCTCCTGTGCGTGCTCGCGCTGAACGTGTCGCTGCCGCCCGCGTTCCATCCGCCTCGCGACGCGGCCGTGCTGCCCGTCAACGGCACCGCGCTCGTCGTGTGGATCCTCAACGTGCTCGCGCTCGTGGCCGTGCTGGTCACCGGCCGGCTGCGCACGACGCTCGACCTGTGGCTCGCGATCGCGGTGCTCGCGTGCCTCACCGATACGACGCTGAACCTGCTGTCCACCCATCGCTTCACGCTCGGCTGGTATGTCGCGCGCGTGTTCAGCATGTTCACGCCGGGCGTGCTCGTGTGCGTGCTCGCATGGGAAGTGACGATGCTGTATCAGCAACTGTTCGAAGCGCACGCGACGCTGATTCGCTCGTCCGCGCGCGACGGGCTCACGGGTGCGTTCAACCGCAGCCACTTCAACGACCATTTCCATACGCTGTTCCTGCAGGCGCGGCGGCAGGGCGAACCGCTGTCGCTGCTGATGGTCGACGTCGACCACTTCAAGGCGTACAACGATGCGTTCGGTCACGTGAAGGGCGATGCGTGCCTGATCGCCGTCGCGAATGCACTGGTCGGCGCGGTGCGGCGGCCCACCGATATCGTCGCGCGCTACGGCGGCGAGGAGTTCGCGATCGTGCTGCCGAATACCGGCGCGCACGGTGCGCGGGTGGTGGCCGACGAAGCGCGCGAAGCCGTATTGCGGCTCGACCTCGCGATGCCCGATTCGCCGGCCGGGCGCGTGAGCGTCAGCATCGGCTGCGCGACTGTGTCGGCCGACGACCTGTCGACGCCCGACGCGTTGATCGAGGCCGCCGATGCCGCGCTGTATCGGGCGAAGGATACGGGGCGAAACCGGGTCGTCGTCGCCTGAAACGTCTGCTGTTTGGCTAATTGTTACGGTCATTTTGACCGGAATAATCCGCCGTTACGGATTGCGGCGCGGGGATACGATCGCTTACAGCCTCGGCCGGAGCCGCTCGCTATGCTGGGTTTCATATTGAATCCGAGCAGGTGAACGCGATGAAGAAGGCCCTTTTGCTGATTGCCGGCGTCGCCGTGTTGTTGAGCGGCTGTATCGTGGTGCCTGACGGTGGCGGGTATTACGGTGGGGGTGGGTATTATCACCATCATCGTCATTGGGATTGATGCGGGCGAAGGTCCGGACATAGCGATCCGGGCCTGCGTGCGATCCAGCCGGCGTGATCGACATCGTTGAGATCGCCGTATGCGCCATACGATGCCCAGGCTCACGGCGTGTGCCAGATCCGGATCCAGTGCGCGCCGTCTATTTGTTTTGACGCGCGGATTCGACGTTGTGATATTTACCGGCCAGCGGATTTTATGACAGGCCGAGCAATGCAAACGGGGAAGCGATCATGAGCGCGTTTCTCGTTCAAAGACGCATGACGCGCCACGAAGGACTCTCGAACTTCAAATGCGCGAGCGTCACTTCCCGATACAAAACCTGCTGAAAATCACCCCCAGCAGATCATCCGACGTGAACTCCCCGGTAATCGCATTGAGCTGCTCCTGCGCGAGCCGAAGCTCTTCGGCAAACAGATCGAGCGACTGCGCGCGCTGCTCCGCATGATCGGCCGCCTGCGCGAGATGTTCCTGCGCGGCCCGCAGCGCGATCAGATGCCGCTCGCGCGCGAGATACACGCCCTCGGCCCCCGCCTGCCACCCGGCGATCCGCAGCAGCTCCGCGCGCAGCATGTCGATCCCGTCGCCGCGCTTCGCCGACAGATGCACCTCGGTCAGATCGCCTTCCGCCGCCGGATGCTCGACGCACGCCGGCACGCCGGTCAGATCCGTCTTGTTCAGCACGCGCACCACCGGCACGCCGGCCGGAAACCGCGCCGCGATCGTTTCGTCGTCCGGCGTCATCCCCGTGCGCGAATCGAGCAGATGCAGCACGACGTCCGCGCGCTCGATCTCGCTCCACGTGCGCGCAATGCCGATCCGCTCGACCTCGTCCTCCGTCTCGCGCAACCCGGCCGTATCGATGATGTGCAGCGGAATCCCTTCGACCTGGATCGTCTGCGCCACCTTGTCGCGCGTCGTGCCGGCGATCGGCGTGACGATCGCCAGCTCGGCGCCCGCCAGCGCATTCAGCAGCGACGACTTGCCGACGTTAGGCTGCCCCGCGAGCACGACCGACAGCCCTTCGCGCAGCAACGCGCCCTGCCGCGCATCGCCGAGCACGTGCGCGAGCTGCGCGCGGATCTTCGCGAGCTTGCCGCGCGCGTCGGCCGCCTCGAGGAAGTCGATTTCCTCCTCCGGAAAATCCAGCGTCGCCTCGACCAGCATCCGCAGCGTGATCACGTCGTCGACGAGCGCATGGATCTGCCGCGAGAACGCGCCGTCGAGCGAACGCCCGGCCGAGCGCGCGGCCGCCTCGGTGCTCGCCTCGATCAGGTCGGCGACGGCTTCGGCCTGCGCGAGATCGAGCTTGTCGTTCAGGAACGCGCGCCGCGTGAACTCGCCCGGCTCCGCGAGCCGCAGCCCGAAGCCGCGCCCCGCGTCCAGGCAGCGCTGCAGCAGCAACTGCATCACGATCGGCCCGCCGTGCCCCTGCAGCTCGAGTACGTATTCGCCCGTGTACGAATGCGGCGCCGGGAAATACAGCGCGATCCCGCGGTCGAGCGGCGCACCATGCGCGTCGAGAAACGGCACGTAGCTCGCATGACGCGGCGCGAGCTTCTGCCCGCACAACGCGTCGATCAGCGGCAGTGCGGCCGCCTCGCCGCCGCGCCCGAACGACACGCGGACAACGCCAATGCCGCCCCGGCCGGCGGCGGTGGCAATGGCGACGATCGGATCGGAATCGGTAGCGAGCATGGGAATCGGACGAATCTGGGGAGTCTGGGAAATCGGCGAGTAGTCGGTGCGCCGGCGCAACAGTTCGCGGATCGGAACGCCGGCATTGTAGCGTGTCGGCACCCGCGCCACCGGACGCGACGCCGAATTCGGACTCGCCCGAATTTATCCCGACGGGGATAAGTCGAGTATCAGTACCCCGTGCTGGCATACTCTTCGTTTCGGACAAGTATGCCTGCTGGCGGGGGCGGACGATTTGCCCCTCAATTCCGCCAATGTGCCCGTACGAGGCCGGGATTCGTCTGAACAGGATACGTTTATCCTATATGGTTGTCTTAGAAACGTCGGCCGAATTGCACAATCTCTCCCATGCCGACACCCGAAGAAAAAGCCGCGTTCTCGGAACGCCTGAAGTTCGCCCTGCGGCGCAGCCCGGAGAAGGTCACCGGCGCGACGGAACTGGCGAACCGATTCAATCTGCGCCATCGCGGAGCCCAGCCCGTTTCGCCGCAAACCGCGCACAAATGGCTGACGGGCCGCACGATTCCGACGCCGGACAAACTCGCGACGCTCGCCGACTGGTTGCGCGTCGAAGTCCACTGGCTGCATTACGGCCCGTCGCCGAGCGTGATCGAACACGCGACGCCGCAACCGCTGCCGCGCGACGAGCACTATCCGCCGACGCCCGAGACGATCGAACTCGCGTCAAAGATCGAAGCGTTGTCGCCGCATCATCGCTACCTCGTGCAGGAGTTGGTCGAGCAGTTCTACGGCGACGTGGGCGAATCGAAGAAGGGCTGAGCCGGGATCGGACCAGAAAAGCAAAAAGCCGCACGGTCATGAACCATGCGGCTTTTTTTTGCGTGCATCGCGAGCGGCGAACCGCCCGCGAGTACGACTGGCGTCAGGCCGGCTTCTTCTTCACGCCGCCGAGCTTGCGCGTGATGTAGTACTGCTGCGCGATCGACAGCACGTTGTTCACGACGTAGTACAGCACGAGGCCGGCCGGGAAGAAGAAGAACATCACCGAGAACGCGATCGGCATGAACTTCATCATCTTCGCCTGGACCGGATCCGGCGGCGTCGGGTTCAGGCTCGTCTGCACGAACATCGACACGGCCATCAGCACCGGCAGGATGAAGAACGGATCGCGCTGCGACAGGTCGTGAATCCACAGAATCCACGGCGCGCCGCGCATTTCGACCGACGCGAGCAGCACCCAGTACAGCGAGATGAACACCGGAATCTGGATCACGACCGGCAGGCAGCCGCCGAACGGATTGACCTTCTCGGTCTTGTACAACTCCATCAGCGCGGCGTTCATCTTCTGCGGATCGCTCTTGAAGCGTTCGCGCAGCGCCTGCATGCGCGGCGTGATTTCCTTCATGCGCGCCATCGACTTGTAGCTCGCCGCCGACAGCGGGAAGAACACGGCCTTGATCAGCACCGTCAGCAGCACGATCGCCCAGCCCCAGTTGCCGACATAGCCGTGGATCTTCTCGAGCAGCCAGAACAGCGGCTTCGCGATGATCGTCACCCAGCCGTAATCCTTCACGAGCTCCAGGCCCGGCGCGATGCCTTCGAGCATGCGCTCTTCTTCCGGACCGGCGAACAGGCGCGCCTGCACGTCGGCCGACTGGCCCGGCGCGATCGCGGCGACCGGCTGCTCCACACCGATGCGATAGAGCGACCCGTCAAACTTCTTCGCGTAGATGTCGCGCTTCGCCCCTTGTTGCGGAATCCACGCCGACGCGAAGTAGTGCTGCACCATCGCGATCCAGCCGTTGTCGGCAGAGGTCTCGAAGTTCGCCTTATTCTTGTCGAGATCGCTGAAGTCGATCTTCTGAAAGTGCTTCGCATCCGTATAGACCGCCGGTCCGAGGAACGTATGCGAGAACATCGGCGTTTCGACCGGCGTGTTGTCGCGGACGAGCTCCATATAGAGCCTCGGCGTGACGGGCGCCGTGCCGACGTTGTCGATCTTGGTGTCGACGCCGATCACGTAGCTGCCGCGCGTGAACGTGTAGGTCTTGATCACCTTCACGCCGCCCTTCACCGGCGATTCGAACGACAGCTTCAGCGTGTTCTGGTCGCCCGTCAGCGACGTCGAGCCGGGGTTCAGCTGCGTGTAGACGTCGGTGTGATTCGGGAAATCGCCGCCGACGAGGCCCGTACGTGCGAGATACGTGTGGCCGGCCGTGTGGTCGAACAGCGTGATGTACAGGTCGGGCTGCTTGCCGTCGCCCTGCTTCTTCAGCGTCAGCTTCGCGAGCGTGCCGCCGCGCGTGTCGATTTCGCCGTCGTACACGTCGGTCGAGAACTTCACCAGCTGCGCCTGCGCGGCCGGTGCCGTCGTCGACGGTGCGGCGCCGGCCGCGGCGGCAGGCACGTCACCTGCGGTCGTCGTCGCGCCCGTGCCCGATGCGCCGCCGGCGGCGGCCGGGGCCGTCTGCGTGGCGCTCGGGAAGAACATCGACGGGCGTCCATGGTCCCGCTGCCAGTTGTCGTACAGCATGACAGCTGACATGAAGAAGATCACCCATAGGACGGTGCGTTTGATATCCATGCGTTGTCTCAGAGTCGATGGGACCGCGCGTCGGCTTCGCCGCGAGCGCGAGTGTCGGAGTTGGGCGGCGGGACGAGGTCGATGCCGCCCGCGGAAAACGGATGGCATCGGCACACGCGCCTGACGGCGAGATACGTGCCGCGCGCGGCGCCATGATACTGGATTGCCTCGCGCGCGTAATCCGAACAGGAAGGATAAAAACGGCACCGGTTGCCGAGCATCGGGCTCACGGCAACCTTGTAGAAGCGCAGCAAGGCGATCAATACCGTTTCCATACCTTGGGCGGCGCCGTACGACGCCGCGTCAAAACCGGCCGGGCGGGCGCGAACGCCGCACCGGGCACGGATGCGTCACTCGGACGCGGGCTTCGACGCGCGGCGGGCGATTTCCCGGGCTGCCCTGTCGAGCAGCTCGCGGATCTCGGCCGCGCACATCGCCGCGAGCGGGGCGGAAGCCGCGCTCGGCAGCGCTTTCTTGTCGAAGCGCGTGTGCTGCCGCAGCAGCAGGTCGTAACCGGCGAATTCGGCGCGGCGCAGGCGGAACTGATCGCGCGCCAGCCGCTTCACGAGGTTACGTGTGACTGCCCGCGGCGCATACTTCTTGCCGATGACGAGCCCCAGGCGTGCGGGCTGACCGGTCGGCTTGCCGTAAATCACGAAGTGCGCGGAGCGCCGCCAGGGGCGCAAACGAAAAACGGATGAAAATTCATCCGTTTTCAGAAGTCGCGCAGCTTTCGGGAAGGCGGCTTTCGTCTGCGACGGATTCGCACCCGGCTCGACGGCACCTTCCGCAGGACTGCGGACGGCGGACACAGCGCGCAACCTGCCTTAGATGGCGAGGCGCTTGCGGCCCTTCGCGCGGCGAGCGTTGATGACCTTGCGGCCACCTGCCGTCTTCATGCGGACACGGAAGCCATGGGTGCGCTTGCGGCGCGTCACGGACGGTTGGTAAGTACGTTTCATGATGTTCTCACTTGTTCGAGAATGTCGAAATTCAGGGGACCGCGTGCCCTTAACCGGAGGCATTCGGGCGAACGCAATCGCCGAGAATACAGGATTGGTTTTCGCGGAACCCGCTATTTAAACCGTTTTTCCGTTGACGGTCAATACTTTACGCGTCGTTCGCCTGTGCCGGCCCGCCCCGATCCGGCCCCGCGGCCCACAAACACAGCCTGTGGATAAGTCCCGCTGTGGCCGCGTTTGGCGTTAGAATCTCGCCTTATCTCCAAGAATCCCGCACGCCGCTTCGGCTCGCGCCTGCCCCGCCAAGACTGTGACGCAGGCGTCCGACGCACGCTCGCACGACCGCTTCGGGCCTTGTTGCGCGACCGCGACAAGGGCGCCGGCGAGCCGCGCTGTGCACGCAAAAAACGACAGTTACTTGATGAACGATTTCTGGCAACACTGTTCCGCACTGCTGGAGCGCGAGCTGACGCCCCAGCAGTACGTGACGTGGATCAAACCCTTGGCCCCGGTGGCCTTCGATGCGTCGGCGAACACGCTGTCCATCGCCGCGCCGAACCGCTTCAAGCTGGACTGGGTCAAGAGCCAGTTTTCGGGCCGGATCAGCGATCTGGCCCGTGAATTCTGGAACACGCCGATCGAAGTCCAGTTCGTCCTCGATCCAAAGGCCGGCATGCGCAGCGCCGCGGCAGGCGCCGCACCGGCCGCGCCGCGTGCGCCGCTGGCGCCGAGCGGCCCGGCCGCGACGGTCGCCGCGATCGCCGCCAACCTGACCGCGAATGCCGCCGCCGCGCCCAGCGCGCCGGCCGACGTGCCGATGACGCCGTCGGCGGCCGCCGCACACCACCTGAACGCCGACGACGCCGACATCGACCTGCCGAGCCTGCCCGCGCATGAAGCAGCGGCCGGCCGCCGCACGTGGCGTCCGGGCCCGGGCGCCGCACCCGCAAACGGCGGCGAAGCCGATTCGATGTACGAACGTTCGAAGCTGAACCCGGTGCTCACGTTCGACAACTTCGTGACCGGCAAGGCGAACCAGCTCGCGCGCGCCGCCGCGATCCAGGTCGCGGACAACCCGGGCATCTCGTACAACCCGCTGTTCCTGTACGGCGGCGTCGGCCTCGGCAAGACCCACCTGATCCACGCGATCGGCAACCAGCTGCTGCTCGACAAGGCCGGCGCGCGAATCCGCTACATCCACGCCGAGCAATACGTGTCGGACGTGGTGAAGGCGTACCAGCGCAAGGCGTTCGACGACTTCAAGCGCTACTACCATTCGCTCGACCTGCTGCTGATCGACGATATCCAGTTCTTCTCCGGCAAGTCGCGCACGCAAGAGGAATTCTTCTACGCGTTCGAGGCGCTCGTCGCGAACAAGGCGCAGGTGATCATCACCAGCGACACGTATCCGAAGGAAATCTCGGGCATCGACGATCGCCTGATCTCGCGCTTCGACTCGGGCCTCACCGTCGCGATCGAGCCGCCGGAGCTGGAGATGCGCGTCGCGATCCTGATGCGCAAGGCGCAGTCGGAAGGCGTGAATTTGTCGGAAGACGTCGCGTTCTTCGTCGCGAAGCACCTGCGCTCGAACGTGCGCGAGCTCGAAGGCGCGCTGCGCAAGATCCTCGCGTATTCGAAGTTCCACGGCCGCGAGATCTCGATCGAGCTGACCAAGGAAGCGCTGAAGGACCTGCTGACCGTGCAGAACCGGCAGATTTCGGTCGAGAACATCCAGAAGACCGTCGCCGACTTCTACAACATCAAGGTCGCGGATATGTATTCGAAGAAGCGCCCCGCGAACATCGCGCGGCCGCGGCAGATTGCGATGTACCTCGCGAAGGAACTCACGCAGAAGAGCCTGCCGGAAATCGGCGAGCTGTTCGGCGGGCGCGATCACACCACCGTGCTGCACGCGGTGCGCAAGATCGCCGACGAGCGCAGCAAGGACGCGCAGCTCAACCACGAGCTGCACGTGCTGGAACAGACGCTGAAGGGCTGAGCGCGCGCACCGCGCTTGATAATTCGGCCTCCGCCCCAATTTAAGGGGGGCGGTTCGGTTTTGAGGCACAATACTGGTTTGACCGCCCCGGTGGTGGCGGGCCAAGAGCCCGGCCGGCGGGGCGCTGCGTGGCTGCTGCGCTGCAGGCCGTTACTCAACGAAGGAACTCTATGCAACTGGTCAAGACCGAACGAGACACCCTCCTCAGGCCGCTGCAAACGGTCAGCGGCATCGTCGAACGCCGCCATACGTTGCCGATCCTCGCCAACCTGCTGATCACCAAGAACGGCCCGGACGTTTCATTCCTGTCGACCGACCTGGAGCTGCAGATCACCACGCGCGCCGATTTCGGCGTCGGCGGCGACCAGGTCGCGACCACCGTCGCGGCGCGCAAGCTGCTCGACATCCTGCGTGCGATGCCTGACGGCCAGGTCACGCTGTCGCTCGCCGACAAGCGCCTCACCGTTCAATCGGGCAAGAGCCGCTTCGCACTGCAGACGCTGGCGGCCGACGAGTTCCCGACCGTCGCGCAGGCCAAGGATTTCGGCGCCACGCTCACCGTCCCGCAGAAGTCGTTCCGCCAGTTGCTCGGCATGGTGCACTTCGCGATGGCGCAGCAGGACATCCGCTACTACCTGAACGGCATGCTGCTCGTCGTCGACGGCGACCAGCTGATGGCCGTGGCCACCGACGGCCACCGCCTCGCGTTCTCGTCGATGAAGCTCGAAGGCGGCACGTTCGGCCGCCAGGAAGTCATCGTGCCGCGCAAGACGATTCTCGAGCTGCAGCGCCTGCTCGAAGACATCGACGACACCGTCACCATCGACATCGCGCAAACCCAGGCCAAGTTCACGTTCGGCCAGGTCGAGCTCGTGTCGAAACTCGTCGAGGGCAAGTTCCCCGACTTCCAGCGCGTGATCCCGAAGGCGCACAAGAACACGTTCGAGATCGGCCGTGAAGAGCTGCAGCGTTCGCTGCAGCGCGCGGCGATCCTGACCTCGGACAAGTTCAAGGGCGTGCGCTGCATCATCGCGCCGGGCCAGCTGAAGATCATGTCGACCAACGCCGATCAGGAAGAGGCGCAGGAAGAACTCGAAATCGCCTACCAGGGCGATACCGTCGACATCGGCTTCAACGTCACGTATCTGCTCGACGTGCTCGCGAACCTGAAGGTCGACACCGTGCAGGTGAGCCTCGGCGACGCCAGCTCGAGCGCGCTGATCACCGTGCCCGAGAACGACGAGTTCAAGTATGTCGTGATGCCGATGCGCATCTGACGCGCTCGACATCGCGACACACACCAGGGGGCGGCAAGCCCCTTTGGCGTTTTTATGGCGAACCGACAACCCGCCCTTTTGATGCCGTTTCGGCACCTGGGGCGGGCCAGGAAACTGGAGCGGCCCGGCGATTTCTCGCTGAAACGCACCGCGCCGCCACGAGAGTGGCCCCGCAGAACCGGAAGATATCCATGAGTGAACAGCACAATTCGCAACCCGATAACAGCAGCTACGGCGCCTCGTCGATCCAGATCCTCGAAGGTCTGGAAGCGGTGCGCAAGCGCCCCGGGATGTACATCGGCGACACGTCGGACGGCACCGGTCTGCACCACCTCGTGTTCGAGGTGCTCGACAACTCGATCGACGAAGCGCTGGCCGGGTACTGCAACGACATCCACGTGACGATTCACGCCGACAACTCGATTTCCGTGGTCGACAACGGCCGCGGGATTCCGACCGACGTGAAGATGAACGACAAGCACGAGCCGAAGCGCAGCGCCGCCGAGATCGTGATGACCGAGCTGCACGCCGGCGGCAAGTTCGACCAGAACAGCTACAAGGTGTCCGGCGGCCTGCACGGCGTGGGCGTGTCGTGCGTGAACGCGCTGTCGAGCTGGCTGCGCCTCACCGTGCGCCGCGACGGCAAGAAGCGTTTCATGGAGTTCCACCGCGGCGTCGCGCAGGATCGCGTGATCGAAGTGGTGGACGGCGTGGAAGTGTCGCCGATGCTCGTGACCGGCGACACCGAGAACCGCGGCACCGAAGTGCATTTCATGGCCGATCCGACCATTTTCGGGACCGTCGAGTATCACTACGACATCCTCGCGAAGCGGATGCGCGAGCTTTCGTTCCTGAACAACGGCGTGCGGATTCGCCTCACCGACCTGCGTTCCGGCAAGGAAGACGATTTCGCGTTCGCCGGCGGTGTGAAGGGCTTCGTCGAGTACATCAACAAGACAAAGACCAACCTGCACCCGACCGTGTTCTTCGCCAACGGCGAGAAGGACGGCGTGGGCGTCGAAGTCGCGATGCAGTGGAACGACAGCTACAACGAAAACGTGCTGTGCTTCACGAACAACATTCCACAGCGCGACGGCGGCACGCACCTGACCGGCCTGCGGGCCGCGATGACGCGCGTCATCAACAAGTACATCACCGACAACGAAATCGCGAAGAAGGCGAAGGTCGAGACGACCGGCGACGACATGCGCGAAGGGCTGTCGTGCGTGCTCTCCGTGAAGGTGCCGGAGCCGAAGTTCAGCTCGCAGACGAAGGACAAGCTGGTTTCTTCCGAGGTTCGTGCGCCGGTTGAGGAAGTTGTGGCGAAGGCATTGGAAGAGTTCCTGCTGGAAACGCCGATCGACGCGAAGATCATCTGCGGGAAGATCGTTGAGGCCGCGCGTGCGCGTGATGCTGCTCGGAAGGCGCGTGAGATGACGCGTCGGAAGGGCGTGCTCGACGGCGTCGGCCTGCCGGGCAAGCTCGCGGACTGCCAGGAGAAAGACCCGGCGAAGTGCGAAATCTACATCGTCGAGGGTGACTCGGCAGGTGGGTCGGCCAAGCAAGGGCGCGACCGCAAGTTCCAGGCGATCCTGCCGCTGCGCGGCAAGGTGCTGAACGTCGAGAAGGCGCGCTACGACAAGCTGCTGTCGTCGGAACAGATCGTCACGCTCGTGACCGCACTTGGGTGCGGGATCGGCAAGGACGATTACAACCTCGAGAAGCTCCGCTATCACCGCATCATCATCATGACCGACGCGGACGTCGACGGTGCGCACATCCGGACGCTGCTGCTCACGTTCCTCTATCGCCAGATGCCGGACATGATCGAGCGCGGGTACGTGTATATCGCGCAGCCGCCGCTTTACAAGATCAAGGCGGGCAAGGACGAGCGGTATCTGAAGGATGACGTGGAGCTCAACGCGCATATGCTGCGGTTGGCGCTGCAAGGGTCGGAGCTGGTGCCGGGTGAGAATGCGGCGGCGATTTCGGGCGATGCGCTTGGGGAGTTGGCGCGGTCGTATTTGCTGTCGCAGAGCGTGATCGAGCGGTTGAGCCGGTTGTATGACCCGGCCGCGCTGGAAGCGGTCATGGACGGCGTGGTGATTGATCTTTCCAATGAGGAGTCGACTGAGGCTTCGGCTAAGGCGCTGCATGCTGCATTGCATGATGAAGCGCTGAAGAACGAAGTGCGGGTTGTGCCTTCGTATGACCCGGTTCGCGAACAGCGGGCGCTGCATGTCGAACGGACACATCACGGCAATGTGCGGGTTTCGGTCATCGACCAGGAATTCCAGCACACGGCGGATTATCAGCAGCTTGTGACCACCGCGAATACGTTCAAGGGGCTTATTGGAGAAGGTGCGGTCATCAAGCGCGGTGAGCGCAGCATGGCCGTTACAGATTTCAAGAATGCGATGAAGTGGTTGCTTGCAGATGCAGAGCGGAACGTGTCGAAACAGCGTTATAAGGGTCTCGGCGAAATGAACCCTGAGCAGCTGTGGGAAACGACGATGGATCCGGCGGTGCGGCGACTGCTGCGTGTGCAGATCGAGGATGCGATTGCGGCAGATGGGATCTTTACTACCCTTATGGGGGATGAGGTCGAGCCGCGGCGAGCATTTATCGAGTCCAACGCGTTGCGCGCGGGTAACATCGACGTCTGACGCATATTAATTTGTCGAGTGACACATTAAGTGAAAAATATGCCACAAATGTTGAAAATTGACGACGGAATAAATGAAAATCCTCGAGAGAGAGGTCCGATCGCTGTATAGCATTCTCTGACGGCGCCTGAACAGGTCGAAAATGAGCTGATGTGGCGCGTCAGCCGGCATTTTGATGCCGTTGTGTGCGAGTCTGAATTCGTCCCACTCGTCGACAAATGCAAAGGGCTACAAGCTAACGCTTGTAGCCCTTTCTTGTAGAGGAAGACCAAATTTTCAGCCTTCGCATTGCGAATGAAGCTTCTATCTACCTAGGCCCACCCGATCAATGCTCTCGATTCCGAAGAGTTCTTCGGCAACGGATCAAAACCCCTGAAAATCAATTACTAGTCCGTCATCTCGGGCCGCACACGAATTTCGATAGATTCGGTTACACGCCGGGATTTCATATCGCACCGAAAACCCCATTGTCGAGTGGAGCAGGTCAGATTTAGCCCGGTCCACCGCAGACTAAGCATCGGCCCTTGGATAGTCATGGCAGCAAAGGCAGTCCCAAGGCTGCGAGGAACTCGTTGTGCCGCTTGGTGGCCTTCCTGATCTTCTTATCCAGCGAAACCAATTCAGCATGCACTGCCGTGAGGTCGATCTCCTCCCCGATCTCCGCCGTGCTCACATAGCGCGAGATGTTCAAATTGAAATCGTTCCTCTCGATTTCCTCCATACTCACTCGCCGCGAGTAGCGTGCATCTTCCTTGCGGAACTGATAGGTGTCGATGATCTTGTCGATGTGCTGAGGTAGCAGCTGGTTCTGCCGCTTGCCCTTCTCAAAGTGTTCAGCCGCGTTGATGAACAGCACATCGTCCGGCTTCTTGCACTTCTTCAGCACAAGGATGCACACCGGAATACCGGTGGAGAAAAACAGGTTGGCCGGCAGCCCGATCACCGTGTCGATGTGACCGTCCTTGAGCAGCTTAGTTCGGATGCGTGCCTCTGCCCCGCTACGAAACAACACACCGTGCGGCAGGATGATGGCCATCACGCCGTCCTGCCTCAAGAAGTGGAAGCCGTGCAGAAGAAAAGCAAAGTCTGCTGCCGATTTCGGCGCCATGCCGTGGTTCTTGAAGCGCACATCCTCACCAAGTGCTTCGGACGGCTCCCAGCGATAGCTGAATGGCGGATTGGCAACCACCGCGTCGAATTTCGGCATCTTGGCTGGGTTGGTCTCACGCAGCATGTCCCACTCGTTGAGCAGGGTGTCGCCGTGGAAGATTTCGAACTCGGAATCCTTCACCCCATGCAGCAGCATGTTCATGCGCGCCAGGTTGTAGGTCGTAATGTTCTTTTCTTGCCCGTAAATCTTTCCGATACCATGTAGCCCCATGCGGTGGCGCACATTTAGCAACAGCGACCCCGAGCCGCAGGCAAAGTCCAGCACGCTGTCCATATGTTTGCGCTGACCGGTCGCCGGCTCCTGCCCATCTAGCGTAACGATGGCCGAGAGGATGCTGGAAATGGGCTGTGGCGTATAGAACTCTCCCGCTTTCTTGCCGGAGCCAGCGGCAAACTGGCCAATCAGGTATTCGTAGGCATCGCCCAGCGCGTCACTGTCAGTGGAAAACTGCATCAGCCCCTTGGCAATCTCGCTGATGATCTTGCACAGACGCGCATTACGCTCGTCATAACTCTTCCCGAGCTTGTCCGAGGCTAGATTGATCTCGGAAAATAGTCCCCGAAAGGTGCTGGCGAAGGACTTTGTTTCGATGTGTTCAAAGCCCTTTTGAAGCGTGTCCAGCAGGTACTTACCCTGTTCGCGCGCCATCTTCGCGATGTTGCCCCACAGGTATTGCGGCTCAATCACATAATGCACCTTGCGACGCATCTGCTTTTCGAACTCGGACACGTCCTCTCGATTGCCCTCATACCAAAGCTGCAGCGGCGTGGAAACTGAGCTATCACACTGGGTGGGGTAGTCAGGCCCTAGTTCCTTTTGTGCCGCGGCCTCGTAATTGTCAGATAGATACCGTAGGAACAAGAAGGCCAACATGTAATCGCGGAAGTCGTCCGCGTTCATCGCTCCGCGCAGTTGATCGGCGATTGCCCAGAGGATCTTGCCCAGTTTCTCTTTTTCGAATTCGGTCATTGCGTGTCTGCTGCCTCAGCGGCCTGAGGGAATAATTCTGAATTGAAGGGATAGCGGCTCAAGAAGTCATGCAGGATCTTCTTGAAATAGGCTTTGTTCTCGTCCAGCATCTGCTGGGGTTCGTAGAGCGAATAATTGCCGTGGCTCAGGATATTGATCAGGCGCGCATGCAAGATGCCATCCTGATCGTCATCTTCTTGCTTAATGCACGCCGAGAAGTTTTTGTGCCCGTGAAAGCTCGCCGTCTTCTCCAGGATCGTGCGCAGCATATTGAAATGGTGGGTGAACAGACGGTCGTCCTGCGCGGCCTGATACAGCTCGGCCAAGGCAGCAACGTGGTGAAAAAACGGTGTATCCCCCGTCTCCTCCCGCAACACGTAGCCGCCACCGGTTGAGTTCTTGTTGATGAAATACCGCTTAGCATTCTTCAACTCATTGCACAGCACGTTGAAGAACAGCGTGTGGTGCGTCGAAAGAACGGTCTTGAGCTTGCTATCGGGCCGTTTGAGCAGTTGAGCCAGGTGGTTGGCCACAGCAATGGCGTTGTGCTCGTCCAGTGATGAAATCGGATCGTCGATATAGAGGTACTTGACCCAGCGGTAAGCCTCGATTTCAGGGTCCATAGCCAGCTCGACGACGGCAAGGAAGAAACACCAGACAAAAATGTTTTCCTCTCCCCGCGAAACCTTAATGTTGTCGATAACCTGTCCGGCCATAGTGCGCGAAAAGCGCACCGCCCATTCCTGCGTGTCGATTCGGAAATCGAAGTCAGCATAGCGCTGTAATAACGGGCGGATACGGTTATCCATCTCAAGCTCAGCCAAGCCGGCGAAGAAACGCGAGGCGTCGTTGAGCGTGAGCCTGCGGTCGCTGTCGCCGTCCAGATCGTTGTCCCAGTGGAACAGATCTTCGGTGAATGCGTTGAAATAGAGCGTGTCGCGAGCGTCGCCCTCCTTGCCGATGTCTTTGAATGCCATCGACAGCCGTGTCTTGCCTGTACCGTTGTAGGCATAGAGCAGAATGGTCTTCTTGTCTTCCAATACTTGCCGCAGCTGCGCGGCCAGCGCTGGCAGATTGGCGTAGGCTTGGTCCGGCCTCATCCCTGCACCTCGTTCAACACTGGAAACAGCTGCTGCGCCAAGCCCTTCCTGTGTATCTTGAGTGCGTCGACCTTCTGACCTTGGGTAGTAATCAGGGCGTTCAGTGAAGATAGAAAATTCGCGATTTCATTTTGCTCAGCCACCGTGGGTGGCAACATAAATTCCAAATTCTCGAACTCCTTTTGCCCCAAAGTCTTATTTCTACCGGCGCCGCCCGGCGACGCAATTCCCAATAATTCCTTTCCTCTTTTTGTCAGGAAAAAGTATTTTATAAATTCAACATTCGCCTTACCCGTCTTCGCCACATACATAGGAAACCGATGTGAGGCAATCATTCCGCCTTCTGCCGCCGACGTTACTGCAACAGCCTGCTCCCAAGCAAAAACAATATTTACAACAAAAGCATTTTCCTTAACCCAAAAAACCCTTTTTGCCCCAAGAGATTTCCCACTCACAAATTCCTTGTGGAATATCCCTTTCCCATGCGAGCGAATACCGATCTCCTGATACGTCGCATCGTCATCCACATCGACCGGATTAATCGATCTTGCGAGCAAGGCGGATATCTTTCGTTTTTTCCACTCCCCCGCCCCGTGGAACAGCGAGAATCGAAGGCGGGGAACAGCCTCGCCTTCGCGCGGAAAAAGCTGCTGCATCAGGCTATCCTTATGAACCTTGAGAGCCCGCAGCTTCTCGCCTTCCGCCACGATCAGCCCATCAAGTGAAGACAGGCAATCGGCGATTTTTTTCTGCTCCGCGCTGCATGGCAAATAAAACGGAAGAGATTCAAAAAACGATGATGGGACACGCCGTTGCCCGGCATTCCCAACCATATTTCTCTCTCCAATCCTCCTTACCTCATCGCGATAAATTTGAAAGAACAAAAATTCCGGGAGGCATTTATTTCGTGCGCGAAAAACATGGAACTCCGTACTTCCAAATCCCACCCCATTTTCCAAATTAATGGCCAGTGCCGCCTTTCCGTTTTCAAAGCACGGCGTAATTTTTGCCACAATCACATCCTTATCGACAAAGGATGTATAGCCTCTTTTTACATCACCGTAAGCTCGAATTTCTGACCAGCTAATTCCACCGTCCTCGGAAACCGCGGCCATAGGAACAAAACTTACCGAGTCATGGTCATGCTTCGTCGTCTTGACGGGATTAATCTCGCATACATCGCTCAGAAGCTTCTCCGCCCACTCCCCCGCCTGCTGAAATTCAGGAAAACGCAGTCGTGGCACCAACGCGCGTTTCTCGTTGTTCGCTTCGTTCATTGCGCCCGTGTCCTCATTGCTCATATGCACTCAATCCGGAAATCTCTCGCCCTTGCGCCAGCTTGCGCAGTAGCGGCGTCAACTCCTCCACCAGCGCTAATTCTTTCTGCGTGCGCGCCTTCCAGCCCAAACCCAGAGGCACCATTAGTTCGCTCAGAGCTTCCCCGTCGAAGACGCAGCGTCGAAGTACCTCGTCGACAAAGGATTGCAGCGCCTCGGCAGCCAGCCCGTATCGGGCGGCGATCTCAGTAAGTTCGCTGGCCTTCTTCTCGGCCTTGAAGCGCTCATAGCCGGCCCGAATGGTGGCTTCGTCGAGCGCCTGCCCTATTGGGAGGCGACGGATGTACTCGGCGATATCCTCTCGCTCGTCAATGAACTTGGCATCGGACTGGATCAAGCCGATGAGTTGTTCGCGGTTCAGGGTGACCTTGCCCGGCTTTTGCTGCGTCATGCGGGCAATCAGCCCCATGATGTAGTCGTAGTCGATGACTGCGGATGCAAACAGCACAAACTCGAAATCGAGCTGCTGTACTTCAGGCGAAGCTTGGTCACCTTGCTTGTCCTGCTGTTCCTTGAGCTGCTTGGCAGTCTCTAGGTACATCCCTTTGAAGCCTTGCAACTGGTCAGGTGGTGCAATCCGGGCGATTTGCTCCTTCTGCTCCCCGTTCAGGTCTGTGTATTGATCCAACTGGGTCTTGAGGCGCTGCACTTCCTTGAACAGGTTGACGAACTGGCTGCGCGCGGCATCTCCCCTGAGATTGACCACGTCTTCGGGTGTATTGGCCAAGCCCTGCGATCGCATGAAGTCGGCCAGCTTCTGGGTAGCGGACTGCAGACCATCGATGACCTTGGGCGCAGAATCCACCAGCCAGATCTCGCGCGGATTGTCGATCTTCTCGCCAGAGAAGAGTGCAATGGCTTCTTCCACGGGCTTTTGCTGCTGTCGGAAGTCCAGAATGTTCCCGTAGGGCTTGCTGTCGTTGAGCACGCGGTTGGTACGCGAGAACGCCTGAATCAGCCCGTGGTGCTTGAGGTTCTTGTCCACGTATAGGGTATTGAGATACTTGGAGTCGAAGCCGGTGAGCAGCATATCCACCACGATGGTGATGTCAATCTTCTGCGCGTGCGCCAGGTCAGCATTGGGGTACTGCTGATCCTTGATGCGCTTTTGCACATCCTGGTAATACAGGTCAAATTCGCTGATGCGATGATTGGTGCCAAAGCAAGCGTTGTAGTCGCTAATGATGCGGGTTAGCGCGGCTTTCTTGCCTTCTGGGTCCTCTTGGTTGTCTTCCTTTTCCTGAGGCAGGTCTTCCTGAATCTGTTGCACATCTTTGTTGCCGTCGGCGGGAGGGGAAAACACGCAAGCCACGTTTAGCGGCTGGAAAGTGTCGTCCTCTTCCAGCTTCTTGGCCTGATGCGTTTTGAAAGCGTCAAAATACTCTATGGCATCGTTGATACGAGCAGTGGCCAATACCGCGTTGAACTTGCGCCCATTGGTGGCCGCATCATGCTTGGCGAGGATCGTCTCGATGACCCTAGTCTTAGCCAAGCCTTCGCCTGGCTTGGGCAGGCTCCTGCCTTCTGGCTTGAAGTAGTCCACGTGGAACCGCAAAACATTACGGTCTTCGATGGCATGGGTGATCGTGTACTGGTGCAGACAGCGTTGGAACAAGTCATCTGTGGTGCGGTAGCTGGCCTGTTGCCCCTCGACCTGTTGATAGCTGGCATTCTGCTCGAAGATGGGCGTGCCGGTGAAGCCAAACAACTGGGCGTTTGGAAAGAATTCCTTAATGGCTTTGTGGTTCTCGCCGAACTGCGAGCGATGGCATTCGTCAAAGATGAACACCATTCGCTGGTTGCGCAGTGGCTCAAGGCGCTCCTTGTAGTTGCGCTTGTTGGAGCCATCGAGCGCCAAACCTAGCTTCTGAATGGTAGTGACGATGACCTTGTCCGCGTAGTCATCAGACAGCAGGCGACGCACCAGCGTTTCCGTGTTGGTGTTCTCCTCGACGCACCCTTCCTGAAAACGGTTGAATTCTTCGCGGGTTTGGCGATCCAGATCTTTGCGGTCAACCACGAACAAGCATTTGTCGATGTCCGGGTTGTCCTTGAGCAGGGTGGAGGCCTTGAACGACGTAAGGGTCTTGCCACTGCCAGTGGTATGCCAGATGTAGCCGTTGCCGCAGTTCTGGTGGATGCAGTCCACGATGGCCTTGACAGCATAGATTTGGTACGGCCGCATCATGAGCAGCTTTTGCTCGCTGGCCACCAACACCATGTAGCGGCTAATCATCTGCCCCAACGTGCATTTGGCAAGAAATTTCTCGGCAAATCCGTTCAGCTGCGTAATCTTCTTGTTGTCCTCGCTCGCGAACTGGTAAACGGGCAAGAATCGTTCGTCTGCATTGAAGCTGAAGTGGCGCGAGTTATTGTTGGCAAAGTACCAAGTATCGGTGCGGTTGCTAACAATGAAGAGCTGGATGAAGCACAACAGCGTCCTGCCGTACCCGTTGCCGGGGTCACTTTTGTAGTCGACGATCTGCTGCATGGCTCGACGTGGGCTGACGGTCAAGGTTTTCAGCTCGATCTGCACCACGGGCACACCGTTGATCAGCAGCATCACGTCGTACCGGTGATGGCTGTTGTCGGTGTTGATACGCAACTGGTTGATCACCTCGAAATCGTTCTTGCACCAGTCGCGGATATTGACGAGGGTGTAGTTCAGCGGCGTTCCATCGTCGCGCTCGAAACTATTGACGTTGCGCAGCGTCTGAGCAGCGCTGTAGACATCGGGAGTGGTGATGCTATCGAGCAGGCGGTGATACTCGCTGTCAGTCAGTCGCACCCGATTGAGCGCCTCGAATTTTGCACGGAAGTTGGCTTCGAGAGCAGCGCGGTCGCGGATTTCGGGCCGGTAGCTATACTTGAGATCACCGAGCTTGGTGATCAGGTCCTGTTCGACCTGATTTTCTGTCGAGGTCATGAATTTGTTCCTGCGGTAGATGGCCCGTTGGTTTGGCGGACAGCCCGCCACGGGTAGTTCATCAAAACCACGTCAGGCGCGCCCATTGGCTGCTTCGTTCAAGCTCTCCTTGATCCAATTGGATCAACGACACGCAGCATGCCTGCTTCCGCGTGTTGCAGACCTCGGATTATATCGGTACAGCCCGGCACAATCGGGGCAATCAGCGCTTTGACTGTCGCTCGACGGTCATCTTTCCGAGACCGGCTGAGCAGACCGTCAGACCTGAGGTTGGCCCCGGTTTGCGGGCAGAGCCAGCGACAGAGCACTGATGCCTCTTCGAGACCGTTCTGCCGGTGCAGCGAGCCCGGGCGGAACGAAGAAGAACCGGTGGGGAAAACCATCGGGAAATCAACGATCGATGGCAAGTACCGACTCAAGGTACAGATGTGCACGCGGACGATTCCCAGAAAGGATAGCTGCAAGACCAGTACGAGCACGCAACGCCGTACATCGAGACTTCGGCACATACCCTTGGGCACGGGGCACCGTTGACGGATACGTACGCTTCCATTTGCACCCTGATCCGTGCTGCAGGCGATGGGGCGATTCCAGAAGACGTGCGATCACGCAACGATCAAAACCTCTGTCCGCCGCCAGTCATGCTGGCGCCTCGCTCGCATATCTATTCCGATGACGACACTTGGAAGATGCGAGGCTATCACCGCACAAAAATTAAGCATTTTGGCTAAAGCTGCTGCGTCGACCCGCCCCGCTGAGTTCGCCGAAACGCACAAGTTACCGGCAGATTTTGAGGACACTTCGAACCGCCACGCTGTCGTCGGTGCGCGAGCTTCGGCCCCGCTACTAAGCCGCATTTTCCGTTCGAATCATTTCCCTATTCGACGCATACGTCGTCGATCAACTGACGGTGAAGCAACGCATGAAGCACCACGAATACACCTAACAAAATCGAGTGACGATAGAAAAATATTATCGCCCATGGAGCATACCTTCGCGTGCGAAGGGTCACGAGTTGTACCCGCAAATTCACTTGAAGATGTCACAGCCTGGCGGACATCACAATTAACAAAAGACAAGCTCCGCCGTCGGAATATTGGCAGGAAGATTCATCTTTGGAACAAAAACAAATATTTAATTTGCCTCAACAAAGACGACCATCACATTCTGTCCGCTTCATTATCAATGGCCCGTGCCAATGCCCATCGATTGCTGGCGAATGAAGGGCTAGTTATCCTAGGTTACCGTCCCACCTTCCAAATGTAGTCGACCAATGACCGCCCTCGGAAACTTCGTTCGAGATCGTCGAATCGAGCTCGGTCTCACGCAGGCCGCGCTTGCGGCACGTATCGGCGTCGACGACACCTACATCAGCGCAGTAGAGACTGGACGGCGGACGCCAGACGGGTCGCCGTTCTTGGAGATGCTAGGTCGAGCCCTGGAGTTCGACAGCGATCGAATTCACCAGCTATTCAACGTGGCGCGCAGATCTCAGCGATTTTTCCGCCTGCCCGAAGAGCTGTCACCCCGCAAGCACGCAGTGTTCATGGCAATCGCGGAGGACCTACCGCAGCTGAGTCCTGAAGACGTAGAGGTTATCGCAAGCGTTCACGCGGCATTGGTGCGAAACCGAAAACCAGACGCTCTACACAATGCCGACGTGATCGAAGGAGGGGCCATGTAAAGAAAAAGCGCCACAGACCGGAAGGGCCTGCAGCGCTCTTTGGTCGGGACCTATAGAGATCCGTCGCTTAGTCACCGCCGAGTCTCTTCCGTTCCGCCCTCAGAGTCAAGCCCTTCTTTTTCCTGTCGATCCGCCACCCCATGCGATTCGAGCAACCTTTGTCGAGTCGTGGATAGCGCTCGCCCATCGTTGGCGCAATTCTCGACAACGGTTGGTTGTCGAGGGGGTAGCTCACGCCTGAAAAGGAGCAGCAGTGAAAACGAGGTATTCGATACCGCTTCCATGGGCCGCTGGACACGAACCGGTCCGCAAAATCGTGACGCGGTCTGGCGGAATTCCACGTGGACTCTTCCCGAGTCGCAAAAACAACCGAATGGTCGGATATGAACACTTACTTGAAGCAGATGCATGTGTCCTATTCGAGATGTCCCCCCAAATCGCGTCCTATCGGGAACAGCCAATACGCATCTCCTTTCCCGATGGAGACCGGAGCCGCCTTTACACCCCCGACTATCAGCTAGAACTGAAGGATGGCCGGCAATTCCTTGTCGAGATCAAGCCAGCGCGTCGTCTGGCTGCCCCGGAGATCCGGGCCAAATTCGATCACATCGAAGAACACATGCATCGACTCGGATTGCCCTTCCTAGTTCTGACGGATGAGGTCATCCGCGCGCAACCACGATTGACAAACCTCAGGCGCCTGCGATATGAAGCGCCGCTCACTACAGTCGACTACGATGCGATTCGCCGCGGCCTAGGGACGATACCTCGTCCTGAAATCTATACATTAGAACAACTAATCAAAATTCTGGGTTCGAGCGCCGTCGTCGATCTTCTTATGCGTGGACATGCGACATGTCCCCTCGATCGTCCACTCAGCCATGACACGCCCGTCAACCTATCTCTGGAGAGTAATCATGAATGGTTTCTCATTGACGACAGGACAGGTTTTTAAGATCGATGGCGCGAAATTTCGTATCGATCGCACACTCGATAACGGAAGTATCACACTTGAGAATTGCGAGACGTTGGATCTCGTTCGTAAGACAAGGCAGGAGATTTTGGAGGCCTACGCGGAGGGACGAGTGGTGGCCGTACCCCGACGCCTCACAGAAGCAGATGTCCCATCTAACGAAAGCGCTTTGCGATCCCGATATGGCCGTCCGTTTTGCGAGCTTAAAAAGTCAGTGCAAGTAGCTGCACTCCGGCGCAAAGCCTACGTAGATCTCATTTTATCAAATGGCCGCCCATCATACACACCAAAAATTTTACGTCCATTCATACTGAAAGTAGCCCAGACGCTCAACGATAAAAAACCTCCGAGTCCCACAACTGTTTATCGCTGGTGCGAAGCTATTGGAGTTTCAAACGATCCACGTAGGCTAATACCCAGACACGATCTCAAAGGCCCGCGCAAACCCCGAACGAACCAGAAAGTCATTGACCTCTTCATGGAAAGCATTGTTGAGGAAGCAGCCATCGCTTGCAAACTTGCGATAAAGAACGTTGAGGATCGCCTGTCGAAAAAGATTTCCCAAACCAATCACTTTCTCCCGGCAAACGAGCATCTTCAGATTCCCAATACGAGAACTCTGTACCGATTGTTCGACAGAGTACCTGAGTATGACATCACTTTACTCAATGAAGGAAAATCTGCCGCTGACCGACGATATCGAATAGTTCGACGAGGTGTACAGGTGTCCCGCGTCCTTGAGCGGGTAGAAGTCGACCATACACCATTCGACGTATTTCTCGTAGACGAAAGAACATGGCTTCCATGTGGTCGACCAACCTTGACAATGCTGATCGACGTCTTCAGCCGAATGCCGTTAGGCTATTACATTAGCTTTGATGACACGTCGACGCTGGCGGTCATGCGCGCAGTCCGACATGCACTTCTCCCAAAGAAGCCAGCTAGAGCCGTCGTCCCAAACCTGACTGTACAGAACCCTTGGCCTTGCTTCGGTCGGTTCGAAATGCTGGTGTGCGACAACGGCCTCGAATTTCACAGCGACTCACTGGCCGCCGCCTGCTTCGATTTGCAAATGCAGTTGTTGTTTTGTCCAAAGAAACAACCGCAGTTCAAAGGTGTGATAGAGCGCTTTCTAAAAACTTGCAATTATTCCTTTGCCCATAGATTGCCGGGTACCAGCCTCGCACATTTCTCAGCTCGCGGCGACTACGATCCGCTTACCTGCGCCGTCCTGACAATTTCGGAATTCACCCATCTGTTTGAGAAGTGGCTTCTTGACGTCTACGCACAAACCGTACACAAGGGTATCGGTACTACTCCGAGCAAAAAGTGGGAAGAGGGAATCGTCGGTGTATCTCAGAAACTTCCCGCATCAGCCGAAGAAATCGCTTTGCACCTTGGAATCTACAAAAGGCGCAGCCTACGCCATGACGGCGTGTTGCTCAACGGCCTTTACTACGCTAGCGACGATCTATTACCCATCATCTCGACCTACGGCATAGGCGTACGTGTTCGAGTTGCGTACGACCCAGAAGACCTCGGCTCTATATGGCTTTGGGCGCCCGACGGGCAAGAGAAAATTCGCGTGCCGGCCGTCCAAGCAGACTACGCGAACGGACTTCGCTTGGCACAGCATAGATTGATCAGGAAGTACTGTCGCGATAGCGAGGAAAGCGGCGAACACGCTACAAGCCTAATGGAAGCGCGCATCGAGATTGCCGAGGCCCTATCTGGCCTCGCAAACTCGAAGCATCTCCGGCAGCGCCGAAAGGCGGCAAAGGCGCTAGGAGTGAGCAACGAAAACCCGTCCGGAAACGCAACGCCGAGCCCTCCGCCTCCTCAAAAATCCCTTGTGATGACCTCCCCAGTAAACACCCTGGATTCCACTGCAAAGCTAAATCGAATCCAGCGAAACATCATCTAACGGGTGGAAAAATGAAGGAAATCTCAGCCTTGTCTGCGAAGCAGTTGGATGCCTTGGATCGGTTTCGCCGTGAAACCCTCATGTTTCCACAATTCGAGACCGCCTATCGCAGCATATCGGAATCGCTGTCCCTGTACCGAAAAACTGGGCTCGTCGAATGTATGGCGCTGTACGGCGAAACTGGATGTGGAAAAACTACGGTATGCAAAGTTATCGAGGGCGAAAATCAGCGCTACTCTGAACCCCACCGAGACGTCGTACCTGTTCTCTATGCTTCCATCCCGGCGCTTGCGACTATCAGCTCGGTTGCCGAGTGCCTGCTGACAAAAATCGGAGACCCGGCTCCGTCCAAAGGGACCAACTCGTCGAAGACCGAGCGGTTGATCGGCCTAATTCACGCATGTTCGGTCGACATGGTCATACTTGACGAATTGCAGCATGTCCACGATCGAGGGCAATCACCGACGATCTACAAGGTGGGTGATTGGATCAAGTACTTTGCGGATCGAATCGCGAAGCCCGTCGTTCTCGTCGGCATTCGTCGTGCTGAGGTACTTGTCGCTACGAACGGGCAGCTTCGACGTCGATTTTCGGCAGCTCTACCCATGAACCCGATGACGTTCGACAACGAGACACGGGTTCAGGAATTTGTGACTCTTGTGTCGACGCTATTCGACGCGCTACCAATTCAATGTGCACTCCAGCTATCGTCGTATGAGGCACTCGAGCGACTGTACTACGCGACCGATGGTCGGATCGGGTATCTGGTCTCGCTATTTCAACGCGCGCTGATGCTTGCATTCCGCTCCGATTCGACAACAGTTTCAGAAGCCATCCTAGAACAATCCTTCGTCGAACAAATTTGGGAGGCTGGCTATGGCCAACTTAATCCGTTTAACAAGGACTTCTGTCTTCGTCGCTTAGACAGACGGCTGGAACCCTTTGCGGCAGAGAGCATTGATGTGAAACCCAAGACGAGCCGTCAGTCGAGGAGGGGGGCAAGATGAGCCGCGCACCTCTCTTACTCCGCGATCCACCTCACAAAGACGAGAATCTCACTGAATATCTGCGCCGGCTCCTGGGTATCAATGGATACCCAGGAAGCTTCGATTTCGTCAAGGACATCCTTCAAAAAAATCCCGTCACTGTCGAAGATCTTACCGATCTAACCTTCATTTCGACCAAACAACTGAACTGCCTGCCGGAGCCGTGGCCTTCATGGATTAAACGGGAGGGCAATACCGCTTCGCCTGAGAAGGAGTCGTGGCTCAATAGAATCCGTATGCGCTGGTGCCCAGCATGCCTGGCCGAAGACCACTACATGAGGTCAGCATGGTCGCTAAGCATTTTCGTAGCATGCCCAACACACAACACGATGCTAAGAGAGTCGTGCGATGCATGCGGCAAGGTGCTGACGTGGAGGAGCGGATCCCACATGCAGTGCACGTGTGGTCGGAGGTTTACCGAGATGACAATGGAGCGAGCACCGGAAACGCATACGACGTTAATGCAGTGGTACAGCGGTAACGGCTCGAGGCAGCTAGTCAGTTCCGAGCAACGAGCGTCGCGCCGTCTTGTCACGCCTTTTGCACGCCTTTCACAGACTCAACTCTTGCGCCTGCTCCATGCGTTGGCGCCGCACATATCCGCTCGCCCTACACATCGTCATGGTCGGACACCCGGGCTTCAGAATTTGAGCACGGCCGCAAACTATGTGGATCAATGCGCTCAACTTTTGCTGCACTGGCCATATAGCTTCCAGACTATGATGGCCAAGTACGATGAAAAGACCACGACAGAAACGAGCATTCGTCGAAAATACTCCGGCCTTTATCGCTTACTCTACAAGACACTCGCGGGCAATGAATTCGACTTCATGAGGCGAGAGTTCGAGGCTTACCTCGATGGCCACTGGTATGGGGCAATCGATGGACGGCATCGCGCATTCAGCAAGCGAAAGTGGCACACCGTGCTTTCCGCAGCCGATATTCGTCGAGAATTGGGGTGCTCGCGTGGCGTGATCTGGCGGTTGATTTCGACTGGCGGACTCAATGCTCGTATTTTACGTAGTCCTATGGGACGACGCTTTGCTGTCGCGGACGCGAATAGTGTTGCGCAGACGAGGGCCGCTCTTCGCGATGTCATCGATCTACACGCAGCTAGTGAACTACTCGGCATAAGTCGTCGCCGCATTCGCATCTTGCTGAGCGCCGGCTTGATCGGGGAAGCTCCGAATTATCATAGGAGCAAGTGGTCTATATCTGTGCACGAAGTGCGCCGCCTGCTTGACCTTCCAACATGCGACCGCGCGGACCATTCGCCCGAGGAGGCCCTGCTGCTCAGGCATGTACTCCGGCACATGTGTAGAGATAATGCGGTGTTCGTGAGCGTCATTGAGTCGCTGCTTAGCGGTGCAGTACGATCCTTCGGGAAGGCCTCAGGCGTCCGCGGAATTGGAGCATATCTGGTGCACAAGGACGACGTCCGCTCGGTTATCTGCGGTGCAAAGCGTCTTCCACCATCGACGATGAGCGCCCAGGTAGTCGCACAGGTGCTTTCAATAAAGGAGGAGGTTGCGTATCACCTGATCCGATCTGGTCTATTGCCTCATGATGTGTATCGGGTCAATGGTCGAGCGATAGATCTGGTCACTAAAGATGACGTTGTGAAGTTCCGATCAACCTACGTCTCACTGGTCGATATTGCCAAACGTTGGAACGTCTCTCCGAAGGCGGCTCTGCGCCGCCTCAGCGAACGGGGGGTCGACGCGATCACGGGGCCGTCCGTGGATCGCTCACGGCAGTATTTCTATCGCGTTGCGGACGTCTCTGCCACTTAACAAGTAGCCGCGTACTACTGCAGGAACCGGCAAGAGCACGAATCGTCGCTGGGCGATCTCGCCCGGCAACGATTCGCGCAGTTGAGAATCGGACCTACAATTTCACATCCAATGAAAATCGAACCTATCGATCTTGAGAAAATACAAAGCAGTGCATCTCAAAGCGATACTCCTTATCGTCTTAAGTCAGACACCTATCCAGCTCGCGGCAATCATAACGTCGCATTCGGCCTCACATTGCGAAAGCTCCGAACATCGCAAAATCTCACGCAAGAAACGCTGGCGTTTGCTGTAAACCTAGACCGGACGTACATATCGCTCTTGGAGCAGGGCCGCCGTTCGCCAACGCTCGACACCGTCGTGGCGCTGTGCAGAGGACTTGATTTTTCGATTGTAGAGTTTCTCTCGATCGTCGAGTCACGGCTCGCGCCTGCGCCGACAGAGTAACGCGAGCCTACATGGCGAACGCGAAACGTCATCCTTATGTCGTTACCAATCTGGTGCTCAACACCAAGGGGGGACAATGCGAATCTTTGTTGATACAGAGTTCACCGACTTCATCGACTGCCATCTAATCAGCGTTGCGTTGGTCGCCGATGATGGCCAGGAGTTCTACGCCGAGTGCAACGACTTCGATCGACGCGCCTGTAGTGCATTTGTCCATGAAGCGGTGCTGCCGCAACTAGGTCAATATCCTGACCGAGTGTTCTCTCGCCAAGATCTCCAGCGGGTGCTTCACGAGTGGCTGCACCCATTCAAGGGCGGCATCTTCTGCATGGACTTCGCAGGAGACTGGGATCTTCTTGTAGATATCCTCGATGGTGTCCCCAGTGGCTGGCAGGGGCTTCTCATACGTGACCAGATCGACCAGGTTCGGTTGGAGTCCTACTACAAACAGTTCGGCGGTCGCCACCATGCACTACACGATGCCCGCGCTCTGCATTACGCGATGCAAGATAGACCTGCGTCTACGCATCCTGCGAAATCGAGCCCCGACTGACAGAGATCAGTATCGCTTAGGAAACGAACTCATCAATCTGTCGAAGTACGGCGGGATCGTCTATCCCGCGGGCCGGATCGCATACGACGAGGCGGGATAGTAGTTCCGGGGCGGATGCGAATTCCTTGGGGGCGTCATCCAGAATCAGGACATCGGCTAAAGTCAGCCGATGCCTTCGCATATAGTCCGTTATCCGTAGCGAGCGGCTCTCGATACGCCGGTTCGTGAGATAAATTTTGGTAGCTGCGCTCAGCTCGCGCAGATACTCATCTTGCAAGCGTTTGAGGTCGAACATATAGATCCAGGTGCTGTGGATTGCGATGTCGACTGCTTTCCCGCTGACCCGTTCGGCCAGCTTGGTCTGCAGTGAACAAACTCCCTGCCCGACCACCACCGGTCCGTTGGGCCCGTATTCGAGCTCGCCCACAGAATTTGGATGTAGAACTCCATCGATGTCGAGGAATATCGTTGTCCTCTTGCTCATGGCTAGACTCAACTTCGCAGAAACGGATCGAGATTACGCCATCACCACTTGGGCTGGTACCCAATAGCATTCTAGGCGACCGCACTTAGTCTTCGTAGGTCCTCGCCCCGCTGAAGCAATACTGACGTGTCGCCGACGAACAATTCTCGCTAGTGTCCTTGGTCGTCACGCAAATTGAGCTACCTCCTGCGCTTGTGTGCAAAGGCGGGCATGCTCCTCAAGCACCGCCGCTTCGTTTACACCGAGGCGCGCTCCGTAACGATGGGACATGCCTGCGAAGACCTCTCTCACTGCATCGCCAAGTGCTTCTTCTGGCAGCAGAGAGGCGAAGCGATAGAGGGCCGCAGCCAATCGATCCTCTCGGTGCCCGTTCTGTACCGGGACTCCCTCTTCGCTAACAAAGACGCGCATTGCGCACAGGGCCCAGAAGCACGTCGCCCAGCACTCGAGCACATCCTCAGGCAGTCCGCCGCCGAGGCCGGGATCTACGACAACTCGCGCAATCAGTGGCTGTCCGCCGCTCCTCGTGCGGAACAGCTCATAGAGCAGCCGGGTGACACGTCGCTGCCAGCTTGCATCGCCCGCACTCGGCAGCACTTGCTGCCGCGACACCTTCGCATTGGTATCCCCGGGCATCAAGTTGGATTTCCGGCTGCCGGCGCCCAACACGACGACGAGCAGCGCACGCAAACGCAGTAAGTCCACCACATCTAGATCACGCTTCGAGGCCTCGCTCTGGAGCAGTTTGATGAAGTCTTCAACGGCTTCGATGAGACTCTTCTGCGTGTCGTTGACGTACTGGCGCTGACGTCGCAAACGCTGCGTGGCGGCATCGACATTAATTGACGACACCAGATCGTCCGAGCCGAACCGGTCGTCGTTATCCAGCGCGCCGTCGCCATTCGCCGTCTCATCGCCAAGCGACCAGTTCTGGCCCGCCGCGTCGTCTTCGTCGCCGGTCTCAACGGGCAGCCGTCCGCGCCCGATGAGCGCATTCAGGAACCCGCGCACCGACTCCTGATGCGACGATGTCAGATGGCTGACCAATGCATCGTCTTCTCCGGCAGCGGCCTCTCTGCGGCCAGCGATAAACTGCTCGTAACTCAGCGTGCGCGAAACGCCTTCATCCTTTTCACCCTGCCGGTCGCGCTCCTCTCTTTCGTGACCGGATGCCCGACCTCCGGCTGTGGCCTCGGCCTCGCGCTCCGCTGCTTGAAGTTTCTGAATCACTTCAAGCAGCCACAGCCCTTCGATGGCATCCTCGTCGTCCAGTAACGCGAGCGCGTTATCGACGGCACGGCTCCTAGAGCGGCGTTGCGCTTCCTTGAGGGCTTGCTCGATGGTCACGATAGCGAGCGACGACTCAAAGCCGTCCGCGCTCACTTGCGCGAAGTGCGGTACTGCCTCAGCACGGCATCGATAGCAAAAACGTTCGGCACCGCTTCCAACGCGCTCAAGGCTAACCGTCAGGCGCGCGCCAGTGCTGTCGAACAGGGCGATTTCCGCGTGAGTTGCATCCAGCCCAGTTGGCGGCCACCAGTACAGCCGGTCGCCGACGAGTTCGAAGCGTCCTGGCAGGCGGCGTTGAAACTCTGCCATCGGGATATCGTCGGCGGGCTGGTATGAAGCGACCGTCTCCGGTGAAATGGCCGTCGCATCGATCAGTGCACTATCCAGCCCGAGCAACTCGGCCGCCCGGCCCGGCGCGGTCTCGCGATACAAGCACGCTTCTTCATTGACACCGTCCCCTTCTTCCGCGCCCAGGGCCGCCGTCGTGCAATTGGCGCTGCCGAACAGGATGCAGTCGGCCGTCTCCGTTTCGGCGATAAAAATCTTAGCGTGCGCGAAGCGGCTGGAGCCTGCGTTCTTTACGTCCTTGAGGTCGTGTAGGCTCACGTTCGAGTCGTTCCGCCATCGATGCACGGGAAAAAGCCGCGTGTTGGGGCGCAGCAGGACTGCCGTCCTAGCAGGCGTAAGTTCATGCCTGAAGCGATCGAGCGCGCCGAGGTCCGCGTCCCAGTATGGACTGACCGCAATGAAGCGCGTGACCCGTCGCGCGCCGATCCGCTCGATGAAGCGCGCGCCGATGCCGCGGCTCCCGCCGCTGGCGAGAAATGCCAGCACGCCACCGTCGTCGGACATCACGGTGCCATTGCCAGGCGTTGCCTCCGCCAGCCAGCGTGTCCGCTTCAAAGCCCAATCCAGTTGACGTCGCGCCACCGACACCTCAGGCAGCAAACGCTCAAGGTAGTCGAGTGCAGCGCGCAGGATCGGCACGGCAGACGGATCGGCTTCATCGGTCCTGACTTCCCCGATGACCTCGAGATTTCCCGCGAGGCCTGCCGCGGTCATATTCGCGGAACTGACCATCAGCCGTCCCGACGCATTCCCGAGCTGAAGGATTAGCTTTGGATGAAAGACGCCAGCCGGCTGAATGCCTACAACCGAATAGCGGCGGCCAGCGAACCGCGGTCGCCGGAGGCCGCCTTCCATGGCCTGCGCGACCATCCGCGCATCGGCGACTAAAACATTGTTGCTGCTGCCCGCCTCGCGTAAGCGCGGCAGCGCGATCGACTCGTAGGCGGCAAAGTCCACGCCGAAGGTCGTCACGATGGTGGTGTGATAGCCAGTTTCCGCAAAGGAGTTGAAGAGCTTCATGCGGCGAGTACCTCAAGGCCGGCGGTAGTCGGACCTGCATCGTTCAATAGGTGCAGGTCTCTAAGAAAAGTAATTGCGGACGACAGACGCGGATTAGTCAGTACCGGCCCCGTACCCTGACGCAGCCGCACGCGTCCGTCATCGCATTCGAGCAGGAAAGTGTAATCGCCCTGTCCACGGAACTTCTGAATCGCCACCCAAAGGTGCCGCTCGACGATCCTGCACCGAACCAACCGCATGAGCAGTTCGGGCAGAGGGAGATGTGCATGCGCGCGCAGGTCGGACAGCTCAGTCACGATTGACTGTACGAACTCGCCTTCCGTGACGACCGGGCAACACAGCTTGACGCGCTCCAACCGGTCCTCCCACCGCTTGTGCAGAACGGCCAGCAGCAAGACCGCCCGCGCGGCGATGGCATCGCCATCGGTTTCGTCCGAATCGCTGATGGCGAGCACGTCGTTGTGAAGCCGATATTCGGAGAGTGCATCGCTGTCAGACCACGGGTCGGTGGCGAGCCGGATGTTCGTCAGGAGCAAGTCCCACGTGCCAGCCTCATGGTGCGCCAGCGCGTCAGTCAGCCGTTCGGCTACTCTTACGACCAGGTGTTCCAGTGGCAGGCCAGCGGGCGTAAGTGCAAGCACATCGAGCACGAACCTGAGAATCGCCTCGTAGGCGACGTGCAGGAGATCGTTGGCGTGATATACGCTCCACGCGAAACAGCGTTCGTCCTCGGTCGAGGGAACGTCATCGAATGCTTCGCCATCCGCGTTTCGTCCGGCATAAAGCGTCCAGCGCACCTGCTCCACGTCGATGCCAGAGGCATTCGCCTGCGCCGCGCGCAGGATCAGGCGCAAGGTCTGGCTGCGCACGACCGCTGCAGGCCGCTTCGGGTGAAGCTTGGCGAACAGCAAGTCCTGGTACAAACGGCATTCCTCGCTACCCGCTTCGATGTGCGACGGCAGCATGATCGCCAGCGTTACAAGCTCTTGCCGCGAGACCGTGCCCTCTTGAGCGGCATGCCAGAAGACTTCGGCGGCGTCGCCGACCGACGCGTTGAACAGCTTCGCAAGCTGGTCGCCGACATCCGCTGTCGGTACCGGCACCTGATGCGCGTCGACGTACTCAAGCGCCCCGATTTCGATAAGTTGCGAGCCATAAGCCGCACCAAAGGCACCGAACTTCTGCTTCAGATACTGCGGATGGCTGCCCCGATCTGTGTTCGGGTGAAACACCAGATCTCCCGACGCGGTTTGCGCCAACTTGTTGCTCGCCCAGATGACGCCTGCCACGCCACGCTCGCTGTCCGCCACCGCCGCGACGAGAGCGTACAGCGCTTCAGCACGTCGCAGACAAATGCACCAGCGCTCCACCGATGTCTCTCCGATCCGTTCAGCGTAGTTTTGCGCGATCCACGCATAGAAGCCGTAATAACGCATGCGCAACGTCACGTTGCTAATGCCCGGAAGCAGTTCCTGATAAAGGGCGATGCTGGTGGTCTGCATGCCCAGCGGATCAAGGCCACGCTTGTCTTCCTTCGACGTCCACATGGGCAACCCCGTGCTGGCAGACTTGAATGCTTCGTTCATCTGTTTCTCCTCTTGTCGTTATTGTTCGAGGCTTTTGGCGACCGTCTGTGTGTATATAGTTAACGGATTATCGCAAACGACATTGAGTCCATAGCGACGGGCACGGTTTGGGCCTTTGCCGACGTCCGTTTGATCAACGGTGAGACTACCGCTCTACGATTCCGGCTGACTTTCGTTCCGGCTCCGTCTCGTGTCCAAAGACGCCCCGAAAAGCATCTGTGCTGGATTGCACCTTTCAAATGCCAGTTGCACACATCGCAATGCACCGGCGGTCGCCTGAAAGCCTATGCGGTAGCATGACACCAAACTGAGGCGTGTCCGGGGAACGATAATCTATGAAATTTCAGTTCGATGTGGGAGGCAGCTATAGCCGTCGTGATGTCGCGCTGGCAGTTGGACTTCCCGATCTGCCGAGCGGCGGAAGTTGGCTCACGGGATACGTCCAACATGATGGAACCTATCTCGTCTTTTGCGGCGTTGGGACGCCGGGCCGGACTGGGCACGATTACGGTAACCGCTTCGAGGGCGATGAGTTGGTTTGGAGCGGCAAAACCAGGAGTCATCGAACTCAGCCGATGATTGCCAAGATGACTGCGCCTGGCGCGGAAGTTCACATTTTCTGGCGCCAGAATGATCGCGACAGCTTCACGTACGCCGGTCTGGGCCGCGCCATATCTGTATTGGACGATATACCCGCTCGAGTGCGCTGGCGCTTTACGAACGCCGCCCATGGAGGTGAAGGCACCTCGGCTGAGGAAATTCCGACAGACGTGGCTGCCGCCGTACCACCCACGATCCTCGAAGGTGCGCTGAAGCGCGTGACGGTAAACGCTTACGAACGTAACCCCGTCGCGCGCAAGGCCTGTCTAGCCTTCCACGGCTATCGGTGTGCTGCTTGTGGCTTTGACTTCGAGGCAGTCTACGGCGACATCGGACGCGGTTACATTCACGTGCACCACCTGCGGCCGCTGAGTTCGGTCGGCGCTTCGTACGTCATCGATCCGATTAAGGATTTGATCCCTTTGTGCGCCAACTGTCACGCGATGATTCATCGCTCGGACCCGCCACTCGCAGTTGATGTCCTCGCAACACGGCTCAGGTCGTCCACCTGAGCGGCCCTGAAAATATCACCGGAGCGCACCCCACGGTGGACGCGAATGCGGACAAAGCCGTTCATACCAGATAAATCAATCTCGAGGATGGCGACGCGCGGGCGGAAATTCTCGATGACCCTGAAACCGGTCGTGCCGTCGTACGCGATGGCCATATTTTGGTCGCTTTCCCCGAGTGGCGCACCCGATGCCCTTGGACCGCCGCGGCGTGTTCGATCAACGAGTACCAACAGCGTAACGCTTGATATGTTGATAATTTGCGCCTTGAGGAAGTACAAAGGTATGTGATATCCGTTCGATTTACGTCCAGAACAGTGAAAATAAAGTTCTTGCTGGGTGTACTATGCAAAAATCCATACGAATCGGGGACCAACCAAAAATGAACAGCACAAAGCCCAAAAAAGACGAGTGGCAGATAATCGACGGGCGGCAGATCATGAAGAACTTCGTTACTCTCTCGAGAGTCAGTCAGTTCATGAAGAGGAGGGTGCCACAGGTTCTTGTAATATGGGCCGTCGTCGCAGTCCTGTTGAGAACCTCACTGTTCATCAGCGCGTTCAACGAGCTCGGACGCAGCTTTACCTCTCCGTTTCTCGTGGTAGGAAACATTGGCACCGACCAACCGATCGACATAACGGCCGTCTTTCTGATCGGCTCCGCAGCAATCCTGGTCGACACAATTTTCATCATTTTCCTTTACGTCTGCATTAAATTAAGTCGCTGCTTTGGCAGAGGACGTCCAATTAAGATGGAGCAATGGGCCGTCCGCTTCTCGGGCAAGATATCGGACGAAGTATCTTCGATCTTGACTCACTGTTCGGCAGCAACGTTGGTTCTCTTAATTGGTAAGTGGCCGGCCATACATGGAACCCAGGTCTTTCCCTGGCTGGTGGCTACGGCCGCCTTTATGTTCGTCTTTGGCGCAATCTGCTATCGTGAAAACTGAATGAAGACGTCCTCGGATGAAATTTACCTACCGTTTCCTCAGGACGCTCTCATTAACTCGAGTCAAAATAGATGAGTCAACCCCGTACGGAGCACGCCACATTACAGTCACCCACTTGAATATATGTTAGACATGTTTTCTTGAGCTGGCCTCGACTGTTTCGTGCTCCGGCATCTCGATGCACTCTATCAACTGGGATCGAATCTTTCTCGGAATACCTCTTCGACACTGAACATACATCTATGAGTTCACCATTGCTATCAGCTCAACAAATCGCCGTCGGCTACGAACGATTCTTGTCACAATTTCCTGCGGCCAGGGCACGTGTCGACAAGTTATCTCAAGAAGTTGCCAATATCATTGGTGCTGATCTTGACGAACTCCGCCGAATCGAAGCTGCTACCGCCTTGGGGGAAGTTGCGAAAAGTTTGGGCATCGATCCCTTCGAATATCTGCTTCAATTTGCAGTTGATTCCGAAGCGGAGCGACGGCAGATTCTCCAGGCCCGCCAAGAAGCAATAGAGCGTGCTATCGGCTTGCGCTAGTCGCAAGACATACCACCTCGTTGCAAATCGACGCAACTATAGGTCACAAGAACCACATGCGCGCCAACGCACTCTATTTTCCCTACATCACGCTTCCTGACGACGCGTGGACAGTGAAGTCGCTCTTGTATTGGGACAAACTATCATCCATCGTTCCGATGGACCATATGAACCATCCCGAACAGATGAACTGGTTCATGAGGGTGTTACTCAACGAAGGCCTTGTGGAACCAGTAATACCTGCTGCGTACATCCATCGTTTAGACCGCTTCGATGACAGCTTCATCGCATTGATTGAACACCGGCTGAAGTGGCTCCGCCTGCGCACCCCAGAACATCCCCCCCGACACACGTTCACCCGAATTCATGCAGAGAAGCTTGGTGAAATACCTCGCTTCTTAGTGGAGGTTGGCCTGGCCAAGGAAGTCGACTGGCCATGGTACGACGTGGAGACAGCCACAGCGACCATGTTCATGTCCTATCTGGCTGCATGCTTGGGGGCGATCCCTGAGGTCAATGCAACGCCCGTGACCAATAAGATGACTTTTGCCGCCGGGTTACTGGCTCGCCCTAAGTCGTCGGCACGGGACCTTCATCGCCAAAAAGCTCGAGAAGTCGTGTTGCAGCACCTACTTCCGACGCCAACTGGCCCCGTGCAGTTGGACAAGCTTCTGCGATTCAAGAGTCAATACGGCCATCTTCTCCCCCCTCTGCGCGCTCGGATCGAAGCGCATTGTGTCTATGTTGCAACTCTTCCGGATGCTGACGATCGTGTTGGTGCTAACGAAGCATTTTTGCGGAACTGCAAATCCGATATCGCTGAAATCGAGGATGCTATGCGCCCGTCGTTCGGATCGGTAGCCCTTGGAGCATTAATCCCATTATGTGGTGCCGGTCTGACACTTCAGGCAACAGACTCAGGTAACGTAACTGCATATGCGGGTGCCGCACTGTCGCTCGCAGGTGCCGCCTATCAAGCGATCAACAGCATTCGAGGCAATCGTGCTCCGATGAATCGCCCGCTCGCCTATGTTGCCCACGCACAACGTATGCTTACCAAAGGTTAGGGGTTGCCCCCTGCATCTCGGAAACGATATTTGAATCAGCAACCCGACGATACCATCACACACAATTCATTTAAAACAAAATGATTGCCTATGCCATCAAAATTATAATCGGCGCTCTTCTAGTGTTGGCCACACCAGGCGCCGCAATTTCAACGATACTGATACTGAACAAGTTCTTACAATTTATCAGACGCAGCTGGATCATCACCAGCATGACGCACTGTGCGATTTTTATCGGAAAGAGAATTAGGCTGTTTATTGAGAGAAACTATATTCGTCAAAAGATGGATGCCTTCAGTGAATCCATTACAAAAGAGTTCTCTATGCCTCGTGTAGTCCTACTGTACACGATCCTCTTCGCATCTGCCCTTAAACTATTTTTTCTATATTACAAAGAAACCGATGTCTTCAACGCCATGATTACACTGATCGCAATGAGCATGCTGCCGTTAGCAGCACTCGCGGTTCATTTTTGCAGAAGAGACACTCTAGTCGAAGCACTAAATTGTCCGTTCTGTGCTTGGATTCGATGGACAGGGTTGGCAATATTAATATGGATTGGGCACTCCGACGCGACCAGTCGGATTTCTGCGCACTTCCTTGGAGCATCAATGCACCTTCCCATTGCCTTCAGTGCGGGTGTATTCATGTCGTCAATTGGCATTTTGTCGCTTTGGACAGCACTATTCCTCCTAGCACTTCAAGCCCTTATCTTTCCACTTTTTGGCCTATTTGAAATCAAGAACAAGAGAGCTCCCGTCAAGGTACGCATCATTGCTGCCGCGACCGCAATAGCAGCTTTCTTTACAACTTGTCTCTCGTACGGCGCCCAAAACGCAATAGGAATGTCAGACATTGAAACACTAGCAATTTCTAAATTGGCATGGGAGTTCGATATGCTGGATGAGAAGGCATGCACTGGAGAAGATCCCGCTTCTGGCCCATTGAGGAAAATTGTATTTGTTGGCCCAGATCAATCGAAAGCGTATATTTTCACTAGCATTTGGGGCTCAAAAAATAGCTCAAGCACGAAAGCACGGCCGATACGCCTTTTAAACGTGGACGAACGAAAGGCTATTCTCCCGACTCTAGAGGGAGTAATCCCATGTAACCACGCCACCTCAAAAACGACCGTGAATTAACTTACGATCAATTTCGCCCATCAAAATATCACGGCGACAAATTAAATTGACAAATTTCCTTTGTCGCCCGAGCAAGCATGGGCCATCAAAATTCGATCAATCATCGCTATCCCAATGGCACCACGATCCCCTCAGGAAGGACCGCTCT
The DNA here is from genome assembly GCF_002925705.1 of Burkholderia anthinoferrum. NCBI lineage: Bacteria > Pseudomonadati > Pseudomonadota > Betaproteobacteria > Burkholderiales > Burkholderiaceae > Burkholderia > Burkholderia anthinoferrum. Next base: position 9,701 of record NZ_LFZP01000003.1, on the reverse strand, counting down.
CGTTTCCGTACGTTGCTTCCGTTGAGTTTTATACCAGCCGAATATATCTCGATCGAACTCACCCGCAAGTGACTTGGCATCTTCGAATTGCGTCGCAAATTTTTGCATAACTTCTATCATTTTCGTAAGCGGCTCGGCCCGACCGCTTCCACATTCACATGCGCGTTAGGCACAATGGTGATGAAGTGAGGGAGTCCGTGTAGGGCTACTCCTGTTCCGATGCCCGATTGTCGGCTGCTATGGCGTCCATCGTCGAGACGAGGCTGTCCAGCAAGTCGCCGTGATACCGTTTCAGATGCCCGTGGATATTGTTGTTACGGAGCAAGCGGCTCATGAACCCTTTGGCGACGACCAGCGCGAGCATGGTATCGCCCACTTCCGTCTCAACAGCTTGGCAGTCTTCACGCAGGCGCTCCATCTCCGCTTCCATGCGAGCTAGATCCTCCGGCGATATCTCGCTCTTTTTCTTCGGCTTCGCGAAGTCATTCAATCCTTCAGGCCTGGTTGTCGCGAGGATCATCTCCAAGTATGGGACTGTGAACTTGTTCGCCGCCACCATCATTTCGGCCGCCTCGATCTGCCGATACGGCTTCATTTTCTTGAGCAGAATGAATATCTTGGGCAGTACCTGCCGGTTCTTGAGGATAGAAACAGCTTCAGGCGCGACGCCGTCGAGCATCGTCGCTCGCTCACGAATACTACGAACATCGGTCCGTAAGACTTCTGCAATGCGCTCTTCGGACGCGCCTTTCGTGAGAGCGGCCCGAATCATTTTGTGTTCCTGCACTGCGGACAGGCGGTTGATATGCCGATTGAACGTGAATCCCTCATCGTCCGTCGAAATCATGCACGGTGCTACAGCGCGACCAAGCTGCTTCAACGCTTCAAGCCGCAAACGCCCATCCAGCAATTCATAGTGTCCCAGGCGCTCAGTTGACGGGAAAACAGCCAACGGTTCGATGATGCCCAACTTCTCAATCGAGGTCATGATCGAGCCAAACTTGCGCGTCAGGACCATACCCTTTGACAGGGGTGAGCCTGAGTGGATCAGTTCAACCGACACCTCAATGATTCGTTCCTCGAAGGCTCGCTTGACGGTCGTCATGGCAGCAGTTCCTGCGGTAGTCGCGTCGCAACCGCTTCGGGGATGTCCTTTATTCCCTCCGCGCGGAGCAATGTTCGGAAATGTTCGTCGGACAAAAAGCGCTTGATTGCAGAGATGATGAGCAGCAGACGCTGATCCTGAATTCTCGCGTTCTGGAGCACGATTTTTTTCCTTCGCACTTCCGTCTGATATGTTCGGAGTAGCTTCTGCGGTGTCGTATTGTCCCTGGAATGCAGTCGGCCGCTCATCTTCTTTCCGGTGGCCTCCCGCTTACTTATGATTCGCCGCACTCGAATCAGTTGTTCGCCCTTCAGCGTCTTCGACTCATAGGCGGAAAGCATAGCTGCTTGCACATCCTCGCTAGACGAGCGCGCAATTTCAACGGCGAGCCACAGTGGCATGTCACGCTTCTCGACGGCTTGTAGCAGCCGCTGCTCGCCTCTTTCGAGCAGCACAAGAATTCCGCTTATGTAAGCGGGATCCAAGTTCGTCTTTCTTGCGATTTGGTCATTTGTGTAGCCTTTGGCTCGAAGTACTTGCAGGCCGTTCATGAGTTCCACTGCGGAGTGCCGCCGCCGGGCAATGTTCTCGGTCAGTGTGATCAAAAAGCGATCGATCTGACTGGCCTCGACGATGCAACACGGAATCATCGTCTCGCCTAAGGCCTTGAGCGCCTCGAGTCGCCCTTGCCCGCATAGCACCTCGTACCAATCTCCTTCCTCGTTCTTACCTCCGTTGGCCACAGTGATAGGCCGCTTCAGTCCAACCGTGGCAATGTTCTCGACTAGCTGGGAGAAGAAATATGGGTTTCGTGTACGCGGGTTCAGCACTCGAAGTTGGTTCGCCGGAATTTGCACAATCGCGTCGCTACGCGCGAGTGTTGACCCGACTCTGTCCAGTCGATCATTCATACTCAACTCCTTTGAGTGCCGCACGACGCCCGAGTTGGCAGAGCACATCAAGATCGTCAAAGCGATATGCCTCGAACCCAAAGTCGTTGTAGTCTTGAAGGCGCACCATATCAACCCGCAGTTCGACTGCAGGCAGTAAGAAGTAGTCGCGGATCGACTTGGCATCGAACTCCATACGCGCCGCGACAGTGATGTCGGGCAGTAGCGCATTGTCGAAGCGGATCACCCACCGATTGCTTCCGACTGCGGTCGGCCGGCAACGGGAAAGAACGAGAGAAACACGAAACTCGTCGTTGACCCATAGCAGATCGGATCGCGCATCCTTCACGACATCTGCTCCGGCTTCCGTCATAGCGTGTATCGCCTGAGCGACGATCTGAGGATGAAGTCGGCGCAGTTGCCGATTAATCTCCACGTAGCGATAGTCTCTACTCGGCAAGTAGCCGATCAGATCATAGGTTCGCAGCAGGCTCCCGAAGCGGTGCATGTACGCGCTGCTGGACGGGCAGCCGATAGCTTCGTCAATGACGATGCCTGACAGAAAACCATTCTTCAGAAGAAGCTGACGCAAGCGCTCGAGCATCTCGGCGTCGCTCATACGATATGAGCGTGCCATGATGATCTGCCGTGCAGCTTCGAACAACAAGGGACTGACAATTGGCTTGAACGCGTTGTCCGCTCGCACCCATTGCTCGGGTGGGTTCTTAACCCGCTGTTGTTTCAACTTGAACGAGGTGCGGTTCCAAACGTTGTGCCCGACATATTTTTCGTTGATGAGAATCTGATGTACCGTGCCACGCGTCCACAATCTCCCCCTATCTGTCCGAAGGCCTTCGGCATTCAGTGACGCAGCTATCTCGGTCTCGGTTCGTCCGTCCTCGACAAAGGCACTGTAGATACCGCGAACGGTATCCACTTCTTCTGCCGGTCCGGGAGACAAGATGACTCGATCAGTCTGGATGGATTTCTGCTGGCCGCGCTCGAGCGTGCCTTTGATTTCTCTAGCGTGGTCGACCAGCACGCGGCGTAAACCATAGCCGGCAGGACCACCCTGTCGATTTCCGCAACGGATCAGCCGACTTTGCCCAGCATGAACCTTCACGCTGAGCTCACGGCTGTACTCCCCCGCCATAGTCCGTTTCACACTCTTGATGATGCTGGAGACAGGGCTCCCGTCGTTTTCGAACTGCTCGGCGCAATAGAGAACTTTCACCCCCGCATGCTTGCATCGAATCTCGTAGCTGGCACTTTCGTCCGGGTCCTGAAATCGCCCCCATCGGCTAACGTCGTAGACCAATACGACAGAGAAGTCCGCGTTGCCTGACTCTGCATCGCGCAGCAATGCCTTAAGCGAATCCCGGCCGTCGAGACGTAGACCGCTTTTCCCTTCATCGGCATACACACGAACGACCTCGAAGTTTCGTGTCTCCGCGAATACGCGAATGACGTCCAGCTGATTTTCGGTCGAATACTGTTGATGCTCCGTGGACATACGGACGTACGCGACCGCCCGGCGTTCGGTATCCGAGCCCTCATGCGCTGCCTGTCGCGTCGAGCGGACCACGCTGCCTCCCTCCGGCAAGCTACCCCACGCCCGCCTGCGTCAAGACACTCCGTCAAACGACTATAGTTTTGGAGACGCGAAAAATGTTGCCGAAAACAAGCAAGAAGTTGCACGACAACGAGACATCAAAGGTGGGAAGCGAATACCCACTCGTCATCGCCCTTGCGCTCAAAGGAGAAGTGGGAGGTTCACGGCGCGCGATAAAAACACTGGCGCGGTGGACGGGTGCTAGCGAGCGCACCGTACAGAACTGGCTCTCTGCGGTTCGGGGACCAAGCGGCCCACATCTGGTAGCTCTGGCCAAACATTCGAATGCAGTGCACGAAGCGTATTTGTCGCTCGCAGGACGAAGCGATGCATCCGCCTCGCAAATTGAAATGTCGATAGCGCTACTTCGTGAGGCGCTCGGTCTACTTGCCGGCAGTAGTTAGAAGAGGGCATTCATTCCGAACCATGACAGGCACATATGAGCGGCCTCACCGATACATGGCCGACTGAGAAATCGTGATGCTCTGCAGCTATCGCCGGGTTTTGTACACGCGCTTAAACACGACGCGGTCGCCGAACATCTTTTGTATGAGCAGGCTAAGCCCAACAAACACCACTGCACCTGCAACCCAGCCACCTACTGACATGGACTCGGGCAGGTGGCGATGCGCTTGATAGCCCGCGAACGCGGCAGCAAGTAGCGCCGCGCCGAAAAGTCCTCTTGCGGGCCCATACTCAACTTCAGCCTGACACCCGGTGCAAACCGTCGCGCCGCGCGGAACCCCAGTGCGGCAGTGAGTACAAGTCATATTGCTCATTATTTTCACGATCTAGGCTATAGAACCACTCGACTGCAACACGCAGTGAGCCCCTTTAAGCGCATAACGACATAAAGGTAAAATTCTTTAGACGAATTCGCAACGTCTCAACATACGAATTTTGGATCACGCAATTTTCGTGATCAGCAGACCGATTTTTGAAACGATACTCCGCCAAACTATCTGAGCTCAGACAGTGGGATCGAGGGCCGGCTGCTCTAAGGCGATCGTATCGACGACGGACTGCAGTTCGCATAGCAAATCCGCTTGTTGGGCTTGCAGGTACTGGCGCACGGATTCGTTCTCAAGCAGCCTCGCAAGATAGCCCTTTGCGAGCACGAGGTTGAGCACGTCCTGTCCATAAGTCTGCTCGACCACCTTGTACTGCCCCTGCAGATTGCTCATCTCCCGCTCCATCTTCGCCATTTGCTCGGGGCTCACGCCGGCAAGCTTCTTCGGTTTCTTCCCTTCGACCAGCCGCGAAGCCGGCGTCGCAACGAGCAACGCTTCAGCGTACGAGACAGACAGGTTGTTCGCTGCCACCATGAGCTCGACGCATTCGACTTGCCGCGTCGGCTTCATCTTCCGCAGAGCTCGCGCGAGTTCCGGCGAAAACTGCCGGTCCTTCAGGAGTTCAGTCGCTTCGGTGCAAATCCCATCCAGCAATGCCATCCTCTTGATGATCTGCGACACATCTACGGACAGAGCCTTCGCGAGTCGCTCCGGGGACACCCCTCGTTCAACGGCCCGACGAATCATGAAGTGCTCTTGGATGGTCGATAGTCGATTGACGCGGTTGTTGTACGTGTAGCTCTCATCGTCCGTGGCAACGAGGCACGACACGGTGTCGAACTGGAGCTCCTGCAACGCGATCAGTCGCAGATGCCCATCGAGCAGGACGTGGTTGCCCGACGCCTGGTCGACCGGCGTCACCGAAAGCGGCTCGATTAAGCCCACCTCTTCGATGGAGCTTCTGATCTGCTTGAACTTTCGCGAGTTCATCATGCCGGCAGGCGTGCGTCGTGATGGCAGGATGCTCGCGATCGGAACAGAGAGTGGTTCCGGAATGAACCCAAGTGCTACGCCGGTCATGCTGGGCTCCCGCTCGGCCATACACGTTCTGCCAGATACTTCGGCAACGTCGCCAGTTCCTCCGCGCGCAGCAGATTGACAAAGTTCTCATCGGCAAATAGCTGCCTGAGGGCTCCGACGATGAAGAGCAATCGCTGCTGCGTAAACTCGGCCTTCCGCACCATCGTCTTCTGCCGCTCGACTTCATGCTGATACGTTCGAACGAGGCTCGATGTGGTCACGTCCATCACCTTACGCGTCATGTTTCGATTCGCCATGCGGCCGAGCGCTTTCCTCCGCTCGATGACGCGCCGAGCGTCCATCAGCTGGCGCCCACGCAATCTCCCCGATTCATATGCCTCCTGCAGTGCGGCCTGGATCGCCTCATCGTCGTCGCCGGCACCGACGATCGAAAGCGCCGCGTTCAGCGGAATCCGACCTTTCTCGACGGCGATCACAAGGCGTTCTTCACCCTGATGCAGCAGCGTCAAGATGCCCTGCACATAGTGTTGCGTGAGGCCCGTCTTCTCGGCGATCGCCTTCGGGGCGTATCCGCGCTCCTGCAGTTCGCGTATGCCGGCGAGCAGCTCGAGCGGTCGGCACTGTCGTCTCGCGATGTTCTCCGTCAGGCTCATGATGAACGCATCTTCGTCGCTCACGCTCACCACCAGCGCTGGTATCGTCGTTTCTCCGAGCGATCGGAACGCCTTCAGTCGCCCCTCACCACACACGAGGAGATACTTCTCCACGCCACTTGCCGTTGCCCGTGGCGTGACCAGAATCGGTTTCTTCAGGCCAATTGTCTTGATGTTGGTGACGATTTCGTCGAAAACTCGACCATTACGCTCGCGAGGATTGATCACCTCGATCTGGCTGATGGGGATCATCCGAACCTCACCGGGCTGTTCACGCTGAGTCATGCTCTTCTCCTCAGCCGAGCTCGCTGTGCCATACCGTATAAGTAGTCCAGCGTGTCGAAGCGATAACTCTCGAACTCGATCGGATTCCAGTCCGCGAGACTGATACGAGGTTGCCAAAAGTCGATGTGCGGCAGCAGGTAGTAGTCGAGCGCAGTCGAGTTGCTCTGGTCCAGCCTGACTGCCACGGTGATATCCGGCAGTAGGCTCGTGTCGAACCGGACCTTCCAGCGGTTACGGCCGCTGCTGCGCACCTGACACCGTGACAGCACGATGCAGGCAGTGAACTCCCGATTCACGGTCAGCAGATCTGTCGCCGGATCACGCGACACGGATCCGCCGAGATCTGCGATCTTCTTTTCCGTCTCGGCAACGATCTCTGGGTGCAGTTGCCGAATGAAGCGATTCGTTTCGATATAACGATAGTCACGTCCTGGCGTGAAGCCAACCGTCTGATACGCACGAATCAAGCTACCGAAGCGATACACATAAACCGAGGTGGACGGCATGCCCTCCGTTTCGTCGATCACGACGCCCGATAGAAAGCCTCGGCTTCGATACAGGTTTCGCAGACGCTCGATAAGCTCCTCACTCGAGTAGCGCCGCGCGCGCGCCCGCATGATGCCCTGCGCGGTATAGAACGTTTCGCTCGGCACGATGGATTCGAACGCCCCCTCCTTGCGTATCCACATCTCCGACGGATTCGTGACGCGCGATTTCTTCAGCTTGAACGACACACGGTTGTAGACGTTGTTGCCGATGTACTTTTCGTTGGTCAGCACCTCCCGAATAGTTGCCCGAGTCCAGGGACGCCCAAGGTCCGTCTGAACATTCATGCCGTTCAGGCGTGCGGCGATCTCGTGCTCATTGAGTGACTCATTGATGAACCAGCTGTAAATGAGGTTGACGATACGCACCTCGCTATCCGGGCCCGGCATCAGAATGACGCGGTCCGTCTGCAGGCACTTGTGTTGACCGCGTTGCAATTCCCCTTTCATGAGGCCATGCTCGTCGACCAGGATCCGGCGCAACGCATAGCCTGCCGGGCCGCCTTGCCGGAAACCGAGCTCGATCAACCTACATTGACCTGCGAAGACCTTCGCTGACAACTCGCGGCTGTACTCACCGGCCATCGCACGCTTCACACCTTTGACGATCGTCGAAACTGGCGAGCCGTCGTTCTCGAACTGTTCAGCGCAATAGGCGACCTGGATGCCTGCACGCCTGCAGATGTACTCGTAATAGGCACTTTCGTCTGCATCCTGGAATCGTCCCCAGCGGCTTACGTCGTAGACGAGGATGACCTGGAAATCGGCCATGCCGGTTTCCACGTCCCGGATCAGTTGCTGCAGCGCCTGGCGCCCATCGATACGCAAACCGCTTTTACCTTCGTCGGCGTAGGTCCGCACGATCTCAAGATCGCGACGAGCAGCGTAGTCGCGAATGCGATCACGTTGATTCTCCGTCGAGTATTGCTGGTGCTCCGTCGACATCCGAACGTATTCAGCAGCCCGCATCCTGCAGGCCTGCTCGTCAACGGATTCGCATGTGCAATCGAGGTCCACGATCCAGCTCCGACTGGCAACCGCCCCTCGCTGCGCCATCCCCGGCATCGATTAGGGGATTTGTATCGGCGAACGCGTCGCGCCTTGCAATGACGTCGAATGCGAGCGAGTACACAGCCAAGGTAGCAGGCCATAGACTCTTTTCGTACACGTCATCTCTTTGCAATCACGCCGGAACCGGCCTTGGCTCAGATAGCACGGCGATGTGCACCGTCCACGCGTTCATCTTTGCAACGCCTGCCTCAACCGCGTTGCGCAGGATGTAGAACCCAGATGCCAACGGGCGACAGGCCGGCCACACGTCCATGTTTGCAATGGCACCAGCAGTCCGCCGTGCATTTCGTCGTCGCTGCATCGCGCAATTGCGATCGCGATAGGCCGGGTGCGTCTCGCGGTAGTGCCGCCAGTAGTCAGGATGTCGGGCCCGCCAGCTGGCCTGGGCGCGGATCTGGTTCTCGCGATAGTCGGGATCGACTCGCATGCGCTGGTGCTGCCATGCACGCCGGCGAGCACGCTGGCATGCCTTGGCCGAGCAAAAGCGTTGATGAGGGATGTGTGAGAGCGGAGTGAAGGGTGTGCCGCAGGCGGCACAGATCCGATCCGATTTCATGGCCGTACTCCACAGAGGATTCACAATGGGGTCGGCCGTGTTCGGGGCCAGGGTCAGTTGAAGCCAGCTCGCGGGACGCGGCGTCCCACCCTCGCAGATTTTCCGCCGCTCGCGATGCTCGTGCGATTCACGCCTATCAGTTCGACTCTCAGTTCGCGCGGCGCAGAGCCTTGTGCCGCGAGCCTCTGCGGTCCACCCGCAAAAATTTTCACGTTTTGTGGCGTGACTGCCGAGTTTTTTCACTATTCGCGTCAAAAAGCTCGAAACGCCGTGACAGAGTTAGTGAAAAACTCCAATAAATTCAATGGGGCGACTTTTCAACATTTACGACACCCGACATAATTCCAGTGGCGTCAGACGTAGGGCGCCAGAGTAAGTGCGACTCGTGTCTCCGCGAATACGCGAATGACGTCCAGCTGATTTTCGGTCGAATACTGTTGATGCTCCGTGGACATGCGGACGTACGCGACCGCCCGGCGTTCGGTAGTGGCACGAACCGACACAGTGACTTGATACGCAAAGAAAGGAAGCTACAAAGTCTGTGAAACTAGCGCAACAATCTCGCGGTACAACGCTCGAGCGATTGCAACGTGCTCGATATTCGTCCATCCCAAAAGATCCGAGGGCGCAGCCTCATCTATAGGAAATCGAGAACATTCTCGCAGTGTTTTGAAGAGTCCAAAATCCCCGAAATTCACAATACCGCGCATCGCATTCTCGTAGGCTGCCAACAGTAGCGCAAGCAAACGAGGTGTTCATCCCGGGATATCTGACGCCTGCGCAGTTCGCGCGGGCGCACGATGCAAAGCAGCAGTTTTTAACCTCGGACTCTAACTGCAGTTCGGACTAAAACCGGGGGCAGGTCAGCACGCCACCATCCGTCTAGGTAGCTTGGTGCCCGATACTCAGCACCGTTAGTAACTGTGACAAGCAACGAGTGTTCTGCAATTGCAGCCGGCCGGTCACTCAGGCCCGCTGCCGCGAGCCTTTCAGCACGAGCTGCAACCCATGCCGGGCACATCGCGCATTTCCGCCGCCGAAATGCAAAAACCCCCGCCTTTCGGGCGGGGGTTCTTGGCTTAGGGAGCCTGACGATTACCTACTTTCACACGGGAATCCGCACTATCATCGGCGTAGAGTCGTTTCACGGTC